>JAGGRX010000180.1 GCA_021159405.1 Candidatus Bipolaricaulota bacterium
ACCTGATTCCGTTCGTCACCTACGCTGAGCAGTATGCGGTGCGGGCCGCCGAATCGAAGGAAAGGGGCTGCAGCGGGGGCTTGTGCCCTGCTGCCAGGATCAAGCCCAACGCGACGAAAAGGATCAGAAATTTCACCGGAAAAGCCTGTCCGCTCGGGAAAGGAGCTCCTGGGCCTTGTCCTTGGCGATCCTGTTCCAGAAGGGCCAATCCCCGATGGGGGCTTGGAGGACATGGCGCAAAAGGCCCTCGAACAACGCCCGGTCGCCGGCCCGCACCGCATACTGCTCAGCGTAGGTGACGAACGGAATCAGGTAACCGGCCCCGCTTGCGATCTCGATGGCCCGGTCAAAATGGGCCTTGGCCTCCTCCAGGGTGGCCCCATAGAGGTGGAACTTGGCGAAGTTCACAAGGAGCGCGCCGTAGTCCTCGTGGGGCCCGCCTCCGAAGTAGGTCTCGTCCAGTTTTATTGCGGCAAGGTAAAGCGCCCGCACCTTGGCCGGCATCCCGGTGAAGATGGCGTTAAGCTGGGCGGAAAGCCCCCCGGTGTCCACCAGCATCCCCCAACACTTGGCGGACCAATACAGGGCGGCTACGTTCTCCGACTCGGAAACGCGGGCTGCGAACTCCTTGGCCTTGGCCTCCTTGGCCCCGGAAAGGCCAGCGAAACCCAAGGCGGTGAAGCCCAAGTCAGCGCCTCGCCTGAACTCGCAGCGTTCGGTCTCTACGTCCTCCGAAATGATCCCCAGCTCGTAGTGGAGCTGGGCGAGTTTGGTCATGAGGTCGGCCCTCCCCGGCTGTAGGGCCAATGCCTGCTCGTAAAGGTCGATGGCCTTCTTTAGGTTTTCCGGGAGATAGCGGGTGGGAAGAAGGTCCTCTGCCTGGGAGATGAGCTCGGCGGCCGACTGCGCGCACGCAAGTGCCCCCACAAAAAGGAAAAGCGCCACCGCTAAAGCTGCCCTGCCCATCCGTTCCTCCTTTCCTTGTGAGTCTCTTATGGTTATAATCCTTGACCGAGGTCCCGTCGTCTAGTGGCCTAGGATACCGGGCTCTCATCCCGGCGACAGGGGTTCAAATCCCCTCGGGACCACCAGCGGGCTTGCTCCGGCAGGAAGCAGATGATGGTCTGCATTGTTGCCGCTTGTGGGAAAAGCTGTGGACAAAAACGTGGCGGCCGCTGATCACTGGAATCCATTTCGAATCTAAAGTGTATAGGACACGTGTCCTCAAGAGGACGGACATCGGTACAAAGGTTTTCCACAGATCTGTGGGTTTTCCCCGCCTTATATGTGACAAGCGTTACGCTAAGCCAGGGCCTTGCCTGTAGTAGTGGCGGTGAGGCGTCCGTGGCGTACGCCCTTCAGGCCGATCAGTTTGGCTGCAAGCTCCGCTATCTCAGCCCCTTTCCCCCTGACGGCGATGATCTCCAGGCAGTTGTCGCGGTCAAGATGGATGTGCATGGTGGAGATCACCTTGTGATAGTGGTCATGCTGGATATCGGTGATTCGTGCTTCCAAATTCCTTACGTGATGATCGTAAACCAGGGTGATGACCCCCACCACCTCTTCCCCGGCGCGCCATTCCTCGCGGACGAGCCGCTCCCGGATGAGATCGCGAATTGCCTCAGAGCGATTTGCATATCCTCGGCGGACGATGTCTGCGTCGAACCGGGCGAGGAGTTCCTCGTCCATCGAAACGCCAAACCTTACGATACCCATACCGACATTATAAGGGGGGAGATCGCCGGCTCCCCCCCGCCCTTTACAGCACCGAAAGGTACCGGTCGAGTTCGTACCGGTGTACCCGGGCTCGGTAGAGGTCCCACTCGATGCGTTTGTTCTCGATGAACTTCTCGAAGATGTGATCGCCCAGGGCGCGTCTTACCAGCTCGCTCTTCTCCATCTCGGCGATGGCCTCGTTGAGGGAACCGGGAAGTTCCTCTATGCCCAACGCCCGGCGCTCGGCCGGGCTCATCGCGTATACATCCCGCTCGATTGGCTCGGGCAGGGGATAGCCCTCCTCAATCCCCGTCAGCCCCGCCCAGAGCATGACCGCAAAGGCGAGGTACGGGTTGCAGGCGGGATCCGGGGCACGGAACTCTATGCGGGTGGCGTTTTCCTTCCCCGGCTTGTACATGGGCACGCGGATCATGTTGCTGCGGTTGTGACGTGCCCAGGTGATGTACACCGGCGCCTCATACCCTGGTACCAACCGCTTGTAGGAGTTCACCCATTGGGCACACACCCCAATAATTTCCCGCGCGTGCCGCATGATCCCGGCGATATAGCCCTTGGCTACTGAAGAGAGGTAAAGAGGGTCTTCCGGGTCAAAGAATGCGTTGTGGCCGTCTTGGTAAAACAGGGACTGATGCGTATGCATTCCAGATCCGTTCTCCCCGAACAGGGGTTTGGGCATGAAGGTAGCGTGGACTCCGTTTCGGCGTGCGATTTCCTTCACCAAGAAGCGGGTGGTGATGAGGCTGTCGGCCATGGTCAGGGCATCGGAAAACCTGAGGTCTATTTCCTGTTGGCTGGGGGCGACTTCGTGATGGGCGGCTTCTACCCCGATGCCCATGGATTCGAGTGCCAGCACCGTTTCCCTCCGCAGGTCCGAGCCCTCGTCGGGGGGGACGAGGTCGAAATACCCACCGGAGTCAAGGACCTCCGGCGCATGTGCTGACTTAAAGTAAAAGTACTCCACTTCGGGCCCAACGTACATCTCAAAGCCTTGGCTTTTAGCTTTGGCCAAAGCCCGTTTTAGGGCCCCGCGGGGGTCACCGGCATAGGGTTTTCCATCGGGCTGGTACACATCGCATACAAGCCGGGCTACATCTCCCCAGGGGAGTTTGGCGAACGTCGCTGGGTCCGGCCGCACCAGCATATCGGACTCGTCGATCCGAGCGAATCCATGGATGGAAGAGCCGTCGAAGCCAACCCCCTCGTCAAGCGCCTTTTCAAGTTCTCCCACTGTGATCTCCACGCTCTTTAGGTTCCCTAAAAGATCGGTGAACCAAAGCTGCACGAACTTCACACCCTCCTCGTGGGCCTTCTTTAACACCTCCTCCCGGAGATCCTTCTCCCTCACCAGGCTTCACCTCCCTGGAAGTTCAAACAAGTAGGCATTCTACCATAAAACCGTCGGTAAGAAGGCGTTAGATCCGCCGTGCTAGTTCGTGGGCCAGTCGGTCCACTTCTTCCACGGTGAGCGTTTCCCCCCGCCTGCGGGGATCGATTCCGAGCACTTCGAGGAGGTGATCCACTTCGGAGGGGGGGAGAAGTGCGGTCAGGGCACGACGGATCGTCTTCCTGCGTCCGGAGAACAGGGCGGCCAGGGTGCGTTCAAACACCTCTTGGGGGGCGGAGATCCGTGGCCTTGGAAGGCGTCGCAGCCTGATTAAGGCGGAGCCCACCTCGGGGGGAGGGAAGAAAACGCTTTTTGGAACCTTCCGAAGGAGTTCAACTTCAAAGTAGGCTTGAAGATGCACGCCGAGCCGGGAAACCCCCCTCCCTGGGGGTGCCGCCAGCTTCTCTGCCACCTCGCGCTGGACCATGAACACCCCCCAAGCCGCACATCTTCGCTCCCGAATCAGTTTGAGCAGCACCTCACTTGTTATCTGATAGGGGAGGTTCCCAATGACGAGGAGATCCTGACCGAAGTCGGAAAGGGGAAGCCGGAGGAAGTCGGCCTGGATCACCTCCACCTGGGGGAACGGGGCCACCTGTTCTTTCAGGACAGGGATCAATCTGCGATCCAGCTCCACTGCCCACAGCTTGCGAAAATGGGAGGCCAGGGCAAGGGTGAGCGTTCCCACCCCTGCCCCCACCTCTATCGCGCGCTCCACCTTCGTCTCCACGGCTGCCTCAACGATCTTGAGGAGGATGTTTGCGTCCACGAGGAAATGCTGCCCCAAGGCGGGGTGCAGCCTGATCCCGCGCTGGGAAAGCAAAGCCGCAAGCTCGCTCGGGCGGGTAAGCCGGGCCCAGGGACGATCGTCGCTCCCCTTCCCCATAGCACCGTTAACAGTAATCAGCCTGAGTTGGGCATGCCAGCCCGGTATCATCTGTGTGGCATGAGGCTGAACAAATTTCTGCAACGCGCTGGCGTGGCTTCCCGGCGCAAAGCGGACCTCCTCATTATGAAAGGGGCCGTACGAATCAACGGGCAACCGGTGACCGAGCCTTGGCATCCGGTCGACCCCGAGCGGGACCGGGTGGAGGTGGAAGGCAGGGAAGTGCACCTTGATCCCAAGAGGCATTATTTCAAGTTCTACAAGCCGCGGGGAGTGGTGAGCACCTTGGCCGATCCCCATGCGAAAAGGACCCTTTCCGAGTACCTCCCTTCGGGACTGCGTCTGTTTCCGGTGGGACGCCTCGACAAAGACTCCGAGGGGCTGATCATCCTCACCGACGATGGTGACCTTGCCTTCCGGCTCACCCATCCGCGGTTTCAGGTGAAGAAGCGCTACCGGGTGGAAGTAGGCCGCCCCATCGCTCCCCGGGATTTGGCGAGGCTGAAGGCGGGACTTTTGTTGGATGACGGCCCATTTCAGCCGACATGTGTCCGCAAGGTGGACGAAAAGCGGGTCGAGCTTACTTTACATGAGGGGCGAAAACGGGAGATCAGGCGGGCTTTTCTCTCCCTTGGCTACCGGGTGGAGCGCTTGGTGCGGCTTTCGATCGGGCCCATCGAACTGGGCAGGCTCCGTCCAGGGGAGCTCGTTCCTCTGAGCGAGGCCGAGCTCGGGGCCCTGAGGAGGGCGACCCTCCAAGCCCAACGTAGTCGAGCAGAAACTGTCTCAGATTTCCATTGAACTAGCGGCCGTTCGGCGCTCGCTCGAAAGAGTGCAACGCCCTTCCTACCGGTAAATCTCAACTTTGACCCCGCGAGATATCTAGTAGGGGAACCTTCCAACCACCCTCCGCCGTGCGGGCTGCCTCCTGGAAGCCCGCCCTCCACCTCAAGCTCGGTCCGCGTCCACGGGACAAGCATGTGCTCCCGTCACTTTCCCCATCTCGATCCAGGTCAAACACAAAAACTCCGAACGAAAGGCTTTCGCGTCACTCCATAAAATCCCGATGGAAAAGGATTTTTTCGGCCAAAGGTTTGTACAAAAGTGGACAAAACAAGGCCAAACCTAGCGGCTACTTTAAGCCCAGCCTGCCGAAGAGGCAAAACGGACAAAAAGCTCATTGCGGAAGCCCCTCCACCGCCTCCAGGATGTCCTCGGACAGGACGTCGGCGTATACCTGGGTAGTGCGGATGGACGCGTGTCCGAGCTGTTTTTGCACCAGGCGCAGGTTGTAGCGGGATGCCTTGTACAGCATGGAGGCGTAGGTGTGACGGCAGGAGTGGATGGTGAACCGATCCGGAAGGCCCGCCTGGCGCGCGTAGCGCTTGAACATGTGGTATACCGCCTGGCGCGTCAGCGCCCCTCCCCTTGGGGACAGGAACAGCAGGGCCTCGGGGTCGGTTGGCTCCCCCACGGTGTTCTTGAAGTCCAGGTATTCCAAAAGATGATCTCGCAGCGGCCGGCCGATGTCCACGCCCCGCTTCTTTCCACCTTTGCCATGTCGCACGATGATCGCAGGGTGCCCTTCGTCCAAGATCAGATCACCCACCCTGAGGGAGATGATCTCCGACACCCGGAGCCCGGCGTCCAGGGCCACATGGAGGATGGCCCAATCCCTTACCGGGCCCTTCTTGCCCCTCCGCAACGCTTCCTCGCTGGCACGGCGCAGCACCCCCTTGAGCCGCCGCACCTGCTCCGGCGTCATGAAGTCCTCCCTGGTGAGCGTAAGCGGCATGTTCACCTCCGACAGATCGTTTAACTTTCGATGCCTTCTTTTTTACAAAAGATCCCCCTCGACACAAAAGACAGATGGGATCTAGATTCTGGACAAGGGTGTTTTAACAAAAGGGCACTTTTGTTAAATCCCACCGAGAGGCCCTTTTTCGGGCTTCCCCTCTGTCGACAAAGGCCTCTCCACTGCCTTGCAAGGCAAACACGCCGCCTCAGTCGATCGCGTACCGCTCTATGATCTTCTTCTCCTCCCCTTGGATCTCGGCCGCCACCTCGATGTAGTCCTTCAAGCCCGACCGGTTGAGCTTTTCCTTGAGGAGGTTATCCAGCTGGAAGATCCCGGCCGAGTTCGACATGCGCACGAAGATCATGACCGGCTTTTCCTTGCCGCGGCGGATCTCCACCTTTTCGATCGCCAAGGCTGATACCGAGTGAATGGTCGGCTCCCCCACCCGGAACGGGATGCGGGCCCGTCCCTTCTCCATGTCCAGGGCATCGGCCACTTTGAGGATGCCCGCTTCCACGGTGAGGGGGACGGCGTCCCGGCGATGGGCGTAGATCGCGTGCAGCGTCTCCCCCATGATCACGGTTCGGGCCGGTTCATCGTAGATCCCCTCCAACAATTCATCGATGAGCCCGGGCGCAAGCACAAGCGATAGGAGCTCGTGCTCAGCCCGGTGGATGACATGGCCGATGTCGTGCAGTGCCGCGGCCAGGGCCACCACCACCTCGGCATCCTCGGGTGGAAGCCCGTGATCCACTACCCCCGGCCTTACCCCCGCATCCAGGAGCAACCGCAGGAGCTTGAGGGCAAGCCTGGTGACGATGCGCACGTGGGTGGGGCCGTGATCGTTGATGTGCATCCGGTTGATCGCGGTTATGTTTGACGCCGTCCACAGGGCCTTGAGCCTTCGCGACTTCCGGATCCGTTCCTGGACCCTCAATAGCTTCTGGTTCTCTTTTGCCATGGCTTTATTGTGCCCCAAGCCAGCGGGTCCACCAGGGCGCCTGCCCACTTCCCCCCTGCAATCGCGCCTCCAAGGCTGTCAGCCGCCGTTCCAAGGCCCGAACTTGCTCCGCCAGGTGAACCACGAGCTCCCGCCAGCCTTCATCCGGGTCTGGCCCACTTTTGCCCATAGCTTGAACAGCATTTGTTGCCTCTTGATCGGCCCTGTAGCGCAAAATATTAGACGCTTCTTTTAAGGTATGCCCGGTTTCGCACAATTCCTGAAGTGCCTTTAGGGTGTCGAGGCCGCGCTCCGTGATGAGGAGTTGGTTGTTGGCGCCCCGACGGATGTCGGCTGCAAGGAGGTCCCGAATGGCCTCGATCCTGTTCCGCACCTGGTTTTCCGTGGAAAGGCCCAGGATCCTTACGAGCTCGGGTATAGTGTACATACGGTTTGCCTCCTTTCGTCCGGTTTTATGTGAGGGTAGTCCTTTCCCCGATGGAGGACAAGTGGCGGGGGGCAAGGAGGTGGGGTAGGCTCGCTGGGGAGGATGAGGATCCGCAAGCTGGATGAGGCGCTGATCAGGAAGATCGCCGCGGGTGAGGTGGTAGATCGGCCCGCGGCGGTGGTGAAGGAGCTTGTGGAGAACGCCCTCGATGCCGAGGCCGCCCACGTGGAGGTGGAGCTACGGGGAGGGGGGATAGAGCTCATCTCTGTGGCGGATGACGG
>JAGGRX010000170.1 GCA_021159405.1 Candidatus Bipolaricaulota bacterium
TCGGCATCGCCAGCCTGGAACATGAGCAGGCGGTCTGACCACTCCGCCGTCTTCTTGATGATAGCATACTTCAACTTCGCCGGTTCCCTCCAGTAGTCGTCGAACCGCTCAAGTACAACTTCAACGCCAACATCCCAGCGAGCGAGCTTGAATGGCCCAGTTCCATTGGCGATGTCGTAGAGCTCGGACTCCTCGGCCGCCTCACCCCCACCGGGGTTCCACCACTTGGCCCAGGTGTTGGGTTGGCCGTCCCAACAGCCAGCCTCCTCGATGCACCATTCCTTGTCCAGGATGGCACCCCAAGAGCCGCCGTGGGCGAGGATGGTGAGGAAAGGCGGATATGGTTTAGGAAGAGTGAACACTACGGTGTTGCCCTGAACCTCGACCGCCGGGTCGATGTAGAAGGTATAAATGTAAGCCTGTTCGTCAGGGGTCAACTTATGAAGGTCGCCGCCGATCTCCTTGTACCTGTCTTCACCCAAAGCGTCCTTAGCTATATCACGAAGCGAGGAAAAACCGGTAAGTGGTTCAAGCAACATCCAAATAGGTCCACCGTCACGGTCCTGGAGCATTCCCCGCTCAAAGGAGTACTCCACGTCTTCCGGAGTGAGGGTCCCCCCGGCGTGGAACTTGACGCCCTCGCGGATCTTAAACGTGTAAGTGCGCCCGTCATCGCTCACCGACCACTCGGTGGCGAGCATCGGAAGAAGGTCATCCGGGTTGAGAGAGTAGGAAAGGTCAACCTCGTCGGCGTCCACAATTCCATACGGCCAGCGCACCAGGTTCTCATAGACGTTGAAGATGATTTCGCCGCTGGCGGTATCATATGAATAATGCGGGTCAAGGGTCTCCGCCGGCCCGTGGGTCACCCAGATCATAGTATCCGGATTCTTGATCTCCTGGCCAAACGCCAGAAGCCCTAGCAATCCCAAGATCGCAACCGCTATAAACGCTTTTCGCCACATAAAAAGTACCCCCTCCTTTTTGAATCCGAAATGGTCTCCCAGGTCCCAAGCTCTCTCCGCCAACTATCACCCCCTTTCCATCTGCCGCAAAATAGTCTAGCGATCAGGCTTGTCCCCGTCAAGGGCTCTATTCGGATCCGCGGGTGGGATCCCACCGCTTCCCCCGCTTGCACGGGCTATGGGCGATCACTTCGATCTCACTGCTTGCTGCCCCGGTCCGGGATGATGGTTCAAGCTAGCCATCTCAAATCGCAAACCCTGCCATTATATGAGGGATTCCAGGGGTTGACCGGGGAAAGGGGGCGCGCTACCATGAATCGGCGGGCCCGTAGCTCAGAGGTAGAGCAGCCGGCTCATAACCGGTCGGTCGCAGGTTCGACCCCTGCCGGGCCCACAGCAAGCTCGATGGAAGGGACGGGGCGGTGCGCAAGCTTTTCGTCTATGTAAGCGGTGTAAGCCACGGAAATCCCGGCGAGGCCGCAGTCGGAATCATCCTCACCGATGAGCAAGGCCACGTGGTGGAAGAGGTCGCACAGCTCATCGGCCGGACCACCGCGCGTGTGGCAGAGTACAAGGCTTTGATCGAGGGCGTGCACAAGGCTATAGCCTATGCCCCGGACGAAGCCGTCTTCCTCACCGATAGCCCTGCCGTGGTAAATCAAATAAACGGGATTTCCCAACCCAGGGAACCCCACCTTCAGTATCTCAATCAACAGGCGCTGGAGCTCCTCGGCCAATTAGAGAAGTGGCGGGTTAACTACATCGACAGGGAAGCAAACGGTGCTGCAAACAGGCTGGCCGAGCGTGCCTTCCGCGAGCGGATGAAGTCCGAGCGCGAGCGTGCTAAAACGATCCGGGACATCGAAGCCTCCCTGCAAGGCCTCTCCCTCGAGGAGCTCCGCAAACTTCAGGCGTTTCTCCAGCGCCTTAAGGCAAGAACGACCTAGGGGCTCAGACGATGCGGATCGTGCTGGAGCGGGTGAGCGAAGCCTGGGTACGCGTCGAGGGCAAGGAGGTTGCGAGGATCGGTCCAGGTTACCTACTTTTAGTTGGAATTTCTAAACACGATGAACAGGAAGAGCTTGCCTTTTGGGCGAGAAAGATCCCCGAGCTCAGGCTGTTTCCGGATAAGCAGGGAAAGTTCGACCGTTCGCTCCGTGACGTGGGCGGCGAGATCCTGTGTGTGTCCCAGTTCACCTTATTCGGAGACTGCCGCAAGGGGCGCAGGCCTAGCTTCAGCGAGGCGGCTCCCGGCCCAGAGGCCCAGCAGCTATTTGACCGGTTCGTGGAGCTCCTCCGGGGCCAAGGGATCCCGGTGAAGACCGGGGTGTTCGGGGCCCACATGGAGGTAGGACTGGTGAACGATGGGCCGGTCACCTTGATATTGGAGCGCATCCGGGGAAAATAGAGGACGGAAAAAGGAGGTCACAATGGCGGCTGTACCCAAATCTCGTCGTTCACATCGGGAAGTGCGTCAAAGGCGGGCTCACTGGCGGGCCCACATGGTGCCCGGTGTGGAGTGCCCACACTGTCACGAGCTGAAGCTCCCCCACCGAGTATGCCCACATTGCGGTTACTACAACGGCATGTCGGTGGTAGCAGTGGAGAAAGAGTGATCCTCAGGGACCGACCCAGGTCGGGCCCTAACCTTCCTTTGCCAGCGGCCGCGTTTCCACCATTACCACTGGAATGGTGAGGAGCACCACTGCCGCCGCCACCAGGAAGGCGGTGGGGAACCCCAGCGAGTCGGCCAAGAAGCCTCCAACCAGTGCGCCCACCACCCCGCCCAGGCCGGTTAGGGCGTTGTAGGCCCCTAGGGCCTGGCCCTTGAGCCCCGCCGGGGCAAGCCGGGACACGATGGAGGTGGCCGACAGTTGGAACGCGGCCCAAGTGACTCCGGTCAGTAGGAACAGGGGGACGGCGGACCAGCCGGGCAGCAGTCGGCCGGTCAAGGCGAACAAGGCGAACGCCGCCGCCCGGCCAAATAGGCCAATCCCCAATACCGGCCGATGCCCCCAACGGGCGATGGCCACCCGTGCCCAGCGGTAGGCTATCACGCTGGTCAAGGTGTGCACCGTGTACGCTGCGTACACCAAGGAACTGGGCCAGTCCAGCTCCTGCCGCAGGAAGACGGGGAGCGGCACGAAGAACAGGGAGAATGCGGCCATGATGAGGAACGCCCCGTAGTAGAAGAGGACCAGATCCGGCCCGAAGGCGGTGCGCCCTTGTAGGAACCGTAGCACCTGGGACGGCCGGATGAGGTAGTAGAGGTGGGCTGGTCCGTAGCGGAACCGCTCGTACAGGAAGGTACCTACCGCCACCATGGTGCCCCGGAAGTCGCGGCGTTTCACGC
Organism: Candidatus Bipolaricaulota bacterium; assembly: GCA_021159405.1. Taxonomy (GTDB): domain Bacteria; phylum Bipolaricaulota; class Bipolaricaulia; order Bipolaricaulales; family Bipolaricaulaceae; genus 64-32. The sequence goes on from JAGGRX010000170.1 coordinate 3,319, forward strand.
GCTGGACAGCTTCTGGTAGCGACAGGGCAGCCACCCCTGCCCCGGCCAGGGCCAGTACCCCGGCGGTCACCCCGAAGCTTTTGAGCCCAGGACCCTCCCCCAGGAGACCAGTCAGGCCCCCGATCCAAGCCGCCCCCAAGGCCTGACCGATGGCCCAGCCGAAGCCGGAGTAGGCGTTCAACCTCCCGATCTCCCGCTCCCAGTCCACCTTGGGGAACCGCTCCATGATCAGGAGCACCGAGACGACGGAGCTGGCCATCCAGAAGAAGCTGGCCGTCGCCCCCATCCCCACCAGGCCGCTCACCGCGCCGATCAAGGGCAGGAGGCAGTACACCACCCCGATGCCACTGAAGCTCAGCACCACGAACCAGCGCCGGCGCCGGGTACGATCGGAGATCCTACCCCACAGCAGGCTGGCCCCCACTCCCACCAGGCTCCCCACCGCCGAGATGGTCCCCACAGCGGCGGCCGTCCCCCCAAGGTAGTGGGCGTAGAGGGGCAGAAGCAGGGACACCCCTCCCGCGGCGGCGTTGGCGAGAAGAAAAGCCAGATACCACCTAGTCGTCTGCATGGGAAAGGACCTCCACGCTTTTCTCAAGCGCCCGGGGCTCGGGAACCTCTAGGATGAGGGCGCCCCGGTAGCCCACTTCCTTCAGGGCGGCGACGGCGGCCCGCCAAGGGACCGTCCCTTCCCCCAGACCCAGGTGTTCGTCCCCTTCTCCGTGGTTGTCGTGGAGGTGGACGTGGATGAGGCGCTCCCCCAGGGCCCGAACGTAGGCGGCCGGGTCCCCGCCCAGTGTGTGCAGGTGCCCGAAGTCCAGACAAGCACCCAGCCCCGGCCGCCCTTCCAGGGCCCGGAGGTGCTCCTCCGGGGTGAGGATGAGGTCCCGGCCGGCCTTCTTCTGCTTGTTCTCCAGGGCCAGCCGCACCCCCCGGGCCTCGGCGTGGGGGACAAGCACGTCCAAGTAGAACTCGAGCCTGTTCCAGGCAGCTTGATAGCTCCCAGGAAGGACGGCGTACTCAGCGGGGATCCCCCCCGGATGTAGCACCACCGGATCCGCCCCCAGGTCCGCGGCCAAATCGATTGCTGCCAGGTATTCCGCCAGGGCGGCGGCCGCGACCCGAGGGTTGGGGCTGCCCAGCTCCAGGCCGTGGATTGGGACGTGCAGGGAGAACCTGAGCCCGCTTTCCGCAAGGCGGGTCCGGAGCTTCCTCCGCTGGGGCGGGGACAGCTCCCCTGCGTATAACAGCCCCGGCTCGGCCCGCAGCTCCACCCAACCCAGGCCCAACCGCTGGGCCAGCTCAATCCAGCCCCATAGGTCCAGCTCCGGACGCAGGAATGCGGTCAGGCCAAGCCGGGACCGGTCCATCGCTAGCCCATACGGATGCCGCCGTTCACCGAGATCGTCTCCCCGGTGATGTAGGAGGCCTCCTCCGAACACAAGAAGCTCACGACGGCCGCTACCTCCTTGGGCTCGGCCGCCCGCCCCAGGGGGATTTGAGCCCGGATCTCATCCCCTCGCTTTTCCAAAACCTCCCGGTTCATGTCAGTGGCAGTGAAGCCCGGGCACACCGCGTTCACGGTGATCCCGTGTGGGGCCAAGGCCAGGGCCAGCGATTTCGTGAGGCCAAGCAGCCCAGCCTTGGCCGCGGCATAGTGCACCCCGTGAGCCGAGCCGGTGAGGGCCCTGAGGGATGAGACGTTTACGATGCGGCCGAAGCCGGCCTCCATCATGTACGGGGCCGCTACTTGAGCGGTGATGAAGGCGGCGGTGAGGGTAACCCCGATCATCCTGTTCCAGTCCTCAAGGGAGATTTCATCCCAGGGCATTCGCTGTACATAGCCGGCGTTGTTGACCAGGGCATGCAAGCCCCCCAGGGCATCGGCCGCCTCCCGCACCACCTCCCGGGCCCTTGCCGGATCGGCGAGGTCGGCCTGAAGCACCACGGCCTTCCTGCCCAACCGCTCCACCTCGGCGGCCACCCCCTCCGCCGCCAGCCGCTGACTCCGGTAGGTGATGGCCACGTCATAGCCCCTGGCGGCAAGCGCAAGGGCGGTGGCTGCGCCGATGCCACGAGATCCCCCAGTTACAAGCGCACACCGCTTCATGATCCCTCCTTAGGTTCCGAACAGCCGATCCCCCGCGTCCCCCAGCCCGGGAAGTATGTAGCCGTGGTCGGAAAGCTCCCGGTCCAGGGCCGCGGCATAAACGGGGACGTCGGGATGAGCCCGGCGAAACGCCCGCACCCCCTCAGGGGCGGCGACAAGACACAGGAAGCGAACGTCCCTGCCTCCATGCTCCTTCACCCTCCTCACGGCGGCGACGGCCGATCCCCCAGTCGCCAGCATGGGGTCCACCACAATTACCATGGCCTCCGCCAAGTTATCGGGGAGCTTTACGTAATACTCCACTGGTTTCAAGGTTTTTGGATCACGAAACATGCCGATGTGGCCCACCCGGGCGTTGGGGATCAGGGATAGGACCCCGTCCAGCATGACGATTCCAGCCCGCAGGATGGGCACCAGCACCACCGGCCGGGCCAGTTCCACCCCGGTGGTGCGCTCAAGCGGGGTGTCGACTTCCACTTCCCGGACGGGGAAATCCCGGGTGATCTCGTAGACCATGAGGGCGGTGAGCTCCTCCAGGAGCTGCCGGAACTGGAGCCGGTCTGTGCGTCGATCGCGCAGCCGGGTGAGTTTGGCCTGGATTAAGGGATGTTCTACGATCAGCAGCCCTTTCATAGTAAGCGAAAAGATAATGCCTTGTGCCCCAGGTGCAACCTCAAACCAGGGAAGGATAGCGGTGTCTGACCCCAGTAAGCCGGTCCAGATACTGAAGCCACAGCTTGAGACATTTGTACAACGAAGCCACCAGCCACTCGCGGACCCGGTCACGTGGACCCAAAAGCCCGTAGACATAGGCTTCCCACCCGCTGGCCGGTTCCTTCCCCCTTTGCCAGTTGACAAGGGCGGCGGCCGTCAGGCGAAGAAGCGCAATCCGCCCGGAGTCGAGCTCCTCGGCTTCCCGAAGGGAGGCGCTGCACACCCGGATCTCAGGGAGGGAGAGGCTGGCGATGCCGTCCAGGACACGGGCGAGGTTAGCCTGCAAGTTGAAGCAGCAGGCGTGGCGGAAGAGCTGGGCCAAGGGGGCCTGTTCCCCCTCCACCAAGGTCCGGGTGAACGGGTGACGGGCCCGGGCTGCCCATCTCTCCAAGGCCTCATCTAAAGCCGCGTGCCCACGCAGGAGGGCCAAGGCTACCTCACCAGCAGCCCGGGCAGCCTCCGCACGCTCCGGGTCAGGAGGGCCAAGGTCAGCCCGTCGAAACTGGCCGTCCAGCTCTCCGCCCCGGCTCCAGCGCAAGAGTCCCTCCCCCCAGCGCTTGAGGGTCGCCCTGGCAGCAAGCGAAATCTCACCACACCCCCCCAGCCTGGGGAAGGCCTTCCCTTGACCGATCATGGTGAGGACCTGTTCCAAGCCAGCCGGAAATAGGTATGCACAGGGTTCAAACCCCCACCGGGGCATGAGATCCCGCACCGCAAGTGCCCAGCGGGGAAGCTCCAGCTCCTCCACCAAACTGTTTAAGTACAAGATCTCTTCGTCGAAGGCCTCGCGGCCGTCGATGCCCGGGGCCTCCCACCACTCCAAAAGGCGCTTCTCCGAGACCTTAGCCATCGCTGCCCCCCACGTCCCCCCTCAACCTTGCCCAGCGTAATGCACCAAGCTTCAAACCAGTGTGACGGGAAAACGCAAGCACGACGATTCCCACGCAACCATCCCCCACTCGAAAAGTAAGACCTTTACCCGCCCAAGCACCCTGCCCCCTTCACGGTGACCATTCTAGCCCGCGAGCCTCAAGCTGACAATGCGAGCTTCTGGCTTATACTTTTCTCCTCTACGTACGCCAGCGCCGGCGGCGCTGAGCTAGGGCCGATGTTCGGAAGGCTATCGGACCGGGTGGGCAGAAGGCGGATGATCGCCCTTG
>JAGGRX010000024.1 GCA_021159405.1 Candidatus Bipolaricaulota bacterium
GACCGCCTGCGGGAGCTTCTCGCCAGGGCCAGGATCCCCCTGACAGAATAGCCCTATAATGGGGTGCCATGGCGAGGTTCTCGACACACCTGCTGGACGCGGCGATCGCCCGGCGTCGCGCGGAGCGGGAACGGTTGCGCCAGGAGATCGTGGCCCAGGCGCTGACCGCCTTAGACGAGCTTGCAAAGGAGGTCCCTTTCCAAGAGGCTTACCTCTTTGGGTCGGTGGCCCGGCCTTATCGGTTTCACCCCTACTCCGACGTGGACATAGCCTTCGTCGGTCTGCCAGACGAGCACTTTTTCCGGGCCATGGCATTCCTGTCTAGAAAACTTGGGCGGGCCGTGGACGTGGTGCAGCTTGAGTCCGTCCGCTGGAAGGACGCCATCATGCGAGGAGGGATCCGGTGGAAAAGGAACGGCTAAGCACCCTCAAGGCAGCCATCGAAGCGCAGCTTGGGGAGATTGACCGCGTCTACGAGCGCATCGAGAAACGCCGGACCGGGCAAGGGCCGGCTTATATAGAAAGCCTTGCTTATCAGCTCCACAATTTGTATTGCGCCTACGAAGACCTGTTTAAAATCGTGGCCGAGTACTTCGAAAACCAAATCGAGGACGAGACAAGATGGCACCAGGAACTCCTATGGAGGATGACGCTCTCCATTGAGGGGGTGCGACCGGCACTCCTTTCCCGGGAGAGCTTTAGGCTCTTGGATTCCCTCAGGGCGTTTCGCCACTTCTTTAGACACGCTTATACCTACGAGCTTGACCCTCGCAAGGTACGGCTTGTCCTCGAGGATGCCTTGGCAGTGCGAAAAAAGGTCTTAGACGACGTTCACCGGTTTCTTCAGGCGCTCGGCGCATAAGGCCGCTTGTTTATGCGGGAGTGTGTCCGGCCTCCGCGCCTACAATCGACCACTCAATCCTAAAACCTCTGTGTTCTCGATGGTGGATCGGTCGAGGAACTTTGCCAAAGTTTGCGCTTGCCATTAGCATGCACTATCCATGGGCTACGTGAAGTTCCTGGGCACGGCAGGGGCGCGGTTCGTGGTGGCCCGGCAGCTTCGGTACTCGGCCGGCACTTGGATCGAGCTTTCGGGCACCCAACTTCTCCTCGATCCTGGGCCCGGCACCCTGCTCCGCTGTCGCAAGGTGCGCCCGGCCCTGGATCCCGGGAAGCTCTCCGGCATCCTCCTCTCACACAAGCACCTCGACCACTCCACGGATGTGAACGTTATGATCGAGGCCATGGCCGAAAGCGGCCGAAAGAAACGCGGGGTACTCCTCGCCCCAAAGGATGCCTTGGAAGGTGACGACCCGGTGGTCCTCCGTTACGTGCGAAGCTTCCCAGAAAGAATCGAGGTTCTGGAGGAAGACCGGACATACCATGTAGGTGAGGTGGAGATCCAGCCGGTCCGCCACATCCACGGGGTGGAGACCTACGGGCTGATTCTGAACTCGGACGAAGGTCGTCTGGGGTTTGTGGTGGACACGAAGTTCTTTCCCCAGCTCCCCCAGCGTTACAGGGGCTGTGACCTGCTTGTCTTGAACGTGGTGCGCAAGGAATGGTCCCCGGATATAGATCATCTCTCCCTTCCCGAGGCGATCGAGATCATTCAAGGGGTACGGCCAAAGCTCGCGGTGCTCACCCACTTCGGGATGACCATGCTGCGGGAAAGGCCGTGGGAGCTTGCGGCCCAGATTTCCGAGAAGATAGGGATCCCGGTGATCGCCGCCTCCGACGGCCTCACCGTGGAAAAGGCGCAATGGTGTTAGATCTTGCTGTGCCCTCTCTTGGCGCGGTAAAGTGCCTCATCCGCCTCGCGGAGGAGTTCGTCGATCGATTTGTCCTCACTTGGGTCCCACACCGCCATTCCCATGCTGAGGCCAAGGTGGAGGTCTCCAAGACCGCTTTGCTCGTTCCATCGGGCCATTGCCTCGCGCAGCCGGGCCATGACGTTCTGCGCACTGCCGTTCGTCTCCGGCATCACGATCAAGAATTCGTCGCCTCCGTAACGGAAAACATGATCGGATTCCCGTACGTTGCTCTGGATCAGCTCCGCCACCTGCCTTAGGACTTCATCGCCCCGGAGATGCCCATACCGATCGTTGACCTCCTTGAAGTGGTCGACGTCCGCGATCACCAGGGTAAGGGGGCGACCGTAGCGCTTCGCCCGCTCCCACTCTTTCTCGAGGAGTTCGGGGAGGTGCCAACGGTTGTACAGCCCGGTGAGAGGATCGTGGAGGGCCTGCCGGCGCAGCTTTTCCTCCAGCTCGATGCGCCGCAGGGCCTCCGCCACGTGGCCTGCCAGGAGCTCGGCCATCCTTACGTCGTCTTCGGTGAACGCATTTTCTTCCTTTGAGGCCACCTGAAAGACACCCCGGTCACCGATGGGGACGGAGATGAAGGAGCGGTAGCCCTCTGCCGCCACGGCCTCCGGGAAATCCCTGGGGTTCCCAAACAGGGTCCTCCCCTCCATCAGGGTGCGCCAGCTGATCCCGCCTTGATCCTTGTGGATCCGAGGCGCTCCGGGCGGGGAGAGGCCGGCCAAGGTGGCCCTGGTCACCAGCTCGTCCCCCTCCCGCACCGCAAAATCACACTCGTCGAACCCCAGGATTTCTCTCGCGGCCCGGACCGCGTTTTTCCACACCTCCTCCTCGGTCGCGCAAGTGACAAACTTGCGCGCCGCAAGGTGAAGCTCCTCCAGGCGACCGCGGAGCTTCCGCTGGGTCTCCTCCGACTTCTTAAGGGCCTCCATGGCGGCCTGGGCCTCCAATGCCACCGCCAGCTGGGCAGCAAGCACCTCGAACAAAAGGATGTCACCGGCGGAAAAGCCGTTGGGGTTCGGGGAGACCACATCGAACACCCCAAGGACTTTTCCCTTTACCTTCAACGGAACCACCAGCCTGGATCCGGCCCCAAAGGGCCCTTCATCCCGAAAGCTCTCTCGCGAAAGGTCAGGGAAGTAGGCCCGCTTCCCGGTCCGGGCCGCCTCTGCCACGGGGCTCCGGGCATGCGCAAGGTCGTACATACGGCCGCGGCCCCCTTCCGGAAGGCCACGTTCCGCCACCAGCCGAAGTTTCTTCCCTTGCTCGTCCAGGAGAAACACGGCGCAAATCTGCGCTCCAAGGAGGTGACGGCTGATTTGGATCGCCCGTTCGCAAGCCTCCTCCCGGCTCCGGGAAAGGGCAAGCCCACGTGAGAGCCGATACACGCCCCGCAGGCGGGCCTCTGCCTCCTTGCGCGCGGTGATATCCCGGTTGACCGACAGGGTCGCTGGCCTTCCCCGGTACTCGATCGGGGTCACCGCACACTCGGTGTAGTAGATCGTCCCATCCTTCCTCCGCTTTTTCTCTTCAAAGTAGATAGTCTCCCCCCGAGCGAGCCGCTCATTGGCCGTCTCGTAGGTAATTGCAGGCTCCTCAGCGGCCAGGTCCCGCATGATGTTCATCCCGATGAGTTCGTCGCGAGAGTAGCCGGTCTGCCGGCAGGCAGCCTCGTTAGCTTCCAGGATCTCGCCGTCGAAGCTCGTGATGAAGACCGCGTCGGCGAGCCGCTCGAAGAACAGCCTGAACCTCCTTTCGCTTTCCCGAAGCTTTCTCTCGATCTCCACCCGCTCGGTGAGGTCCCGGCCCACGGCGACGAACAACCTTTGGCCTTTCTGCTCGCAGGCAGAGAGAGACCACTGGACGGGGAACCTGGTCCCGTCCTTCCGCAGCCCCTCTACCTCTACAAACCGGTAGGGCTCGCGGCCCTCAGCAAGGCATTTTGCGAAGGCCCTTTCATAGCGCCTCCCGTGCTCTTCCGGCATAAGAAGCGTTACCGGTCTTCCTAACACTTCCTGTTGTGAGTAACCGAACAGCCTCTCGGCCCCTTTGTTCCAGGATTGGATCGCTCCCCTCTCATCGATGGTCACTACAGCGTCCGGAAGAGCGTCCAGGAGGTTCCGGAGCTTGGCCTCGCTTTTGGCAAGCCGCTCTCGCTCCCAGGCCGCCCTAAGCGCTAGGGTGATCACCTCCCGTACCTCTTCCAAACGCTGGAAGTCGGCCGGGGAGAAGGCGTCTGGATCTTTGCTGTCCAGGTTGAAGTAGGCGATGGTCTTCCCTTCATAGGTAATGGGGAAGGTAAGAACCGCTGCAAGGGGTGAGAATTCCGCCAACGGCTCTGCGACTTCCTTAGGAAGGTGCTTTTTGTTCAGTTCGTGCAGGTTTCGGACGATGGCGGGTTCGTCCCGGTACAGGACCTTCTGGAGTATCTTGTCCTTCGGGATCCTCACCCGGGAGAGCTTTTCCATATCCCAACCCACGGCGGCGCGATACTCGAAAACGCCGTCCTCCTCGTTTAAGACGAGCAAAGACCCACTTTGGGCCCCGGGGACAACGGAGATGGCATATTCAAGCACGGCCTCCAGCACCGGCTCAAGCCTCGGGCTCCGATTCAGCGCCCGGAGGAAGCCGAGGAGCCACTCAAGTTTCGCCTCGGGCATTTTGCCCATTATAGCAACTTGGGAGACGGGGTTTAAAAGAGCAGGAGAGGTGGTTTTATCAGCATATCCTGGGGACGGGATCCCCTAAGGGCATCTCCAGGAACCTGCGGCCGCCCACTCCCGTGTCCAGGATCACCTTGCCCGGGTATTTTTCCATTGCCCTGCCGATGATGGCCGCCTCCCGGCCAAGGGGATGCTCCCGCAAGGCCGAAAGGACCTGCTCTGCCCGATCCGGGGCCACCCCGATCACCGCCCGCCCCTCACAGGCCACCTCAAGGGGGCTTATCCCCAAAAGCTCCGAAAGGCCACGCACCTCATCCCGCACCGGGATTTTCGCTTCCTCGACCTCGATCCCCACGTGCGATTTCCTGGCCATCTCATTTAGGGCAGCAGCTAAGCCCCCCCTCGTTGGGTCCTTCATGGCCGTGACCCCGCCCACCTCCAAAGCCCGTGCCACAAGCGGCCAGATTGGGGCCACGTCGCTCGAAAGGCTGCTTTCCAGCGGAAGGTCCTCCCGGGCGGAAAGCAGGGCAAAGCCATGATCCCCCACCGGCCCGGTCACGATGATCGCGTCCCCTGGGGAAAGGCCAGCATCGGGGATCGGGCGGGCGGCCACCCCGATCCCGGTGGTGTTGATCGCGATTCCATCAAGCTCCCCTTTTCCCATGACCTTGGTGTCCCCGGCCACGAGCGCCACCCCGAGCCCCTCGAGCACCTCCGCGATGGAAGTGAGGATGCGCTCAAGATCAGAGAGCGGAAAGCCCTCTTCGATGACGAGGCCCAAGGTCATGGCCAAAGGGCGCGCCCCCATCACCGCAAGATCGTTCGCCGTCCCACAGGCAGCGAGCCTGCCGATGTCGCCCCCAGGGAAGAAGATGGGCTTCACCACGTGGGAGTCGGTGGTCACGATAGGAACCCCGGGCGGGAGGTCAAGGGCCGCCCCGTCGTCCAGGGCATCAAGCCCGATTTCGCCGAGGCTGCGCAGCGAAAATCGGGGCAGGATGTGCTCGGAAAGGAGCCGTCCCATGAGCTCCCCCCCTGCCCCGTGCAGGGCACTGATGTGCTCTTCGCTCAACCTCTTTGGACTCATAGCCTGGGCCTTCCCCCGTATCGGTACCACACGCTGCAAGCTCCCTCGCTTCCCACCATGCACGGCCCAACCGGCGAAAGGGGCGTGCAGATCTTACCGAACAAGGGGCAGTCCGTAGGCACAGCCCTGGCCACGAGGATATCGGCGCAACGGCAGCCCGGGGCCGTCTCCTCGCCGAGCTTCCCTTCCACTCCGAACTTCCGGGTCGCGTCCCAGGGAGCAAGCCCTTCGCAGATGCGAAGGCCGGAGCCGGGGATCGTGCCGATCCCCCGCCAGCGAGCGGCTGAAACTTCGAAGGCCTGGGAAAGTAGCTCCTGGGCGCGGGTGTTCCCCTCAGGACGCACCGCCCGCTTGTACGCGTTTTCCACCTCGGCCCTGCCCTCCTTGAGCTGCCGTAGGATCAATGCCAGGGCGTAAAGGACGTCCAGGGGCTCAAAGCCCCCCACCACCACTGGCACATGGTATCGCTCGGCGACGGGCCGGTAGGCGTCGCTTCCGATGATGGTGGACACATGCCCTGGGGCCAAGAAAGCATCGATCTTAACGTCGGGGAGTTGCATAAGGGCGGAAAGGGCGGGTGGAATCAGCTTGTGCGACGAAAGCACCGAGAAGTTCGGAGGTGGGCTGTCCAGGAGCACCGCCGCCGTCCCGGGAGCGGTCGTTTCGAACCCCACGGCGAAGAAGACCACCTCCCGGGTTGGGTTTGTCCGGGCCACTTCCACCGCATCCGCTGCCGAGAGCACCATGCGCACGTCCGCCCCTTGTGCCCGCGCCTCCTCCAGGGAGAGCTCGGTGCCAGGCACCCGCATCATATCGCCAAACGTGCACAAGATGACGCCTTCTTGAGCCAATTTCACCGCCACATCCAGATCCACGGTGGAGGTCACACACACGGGGCACCCAGGCCCCTCAAGCACCTCCACCCCCTCCGGAAGCAGGCTCCTCAGGCCGTGTTCGGTGATGGTGATCTCGTGGGTGCCGCAGACGTGCACGATCTTCACCGGCCGGGCCGGGGCCAGACGTGAAAGGAGCTGAGCGAACTCCTTTGCCCGTTTGGGATCGCGAAAGCTGAACAAGTCAGGGCTCATCCTGAGCTTGGCAAGCGAAGAGCTCATCGAATAGCCTCAACGTCTCTTGGGCATCCTCGGGATCCAGGCGCTGGATGGCGAAGCCGGTATGGATGAGGAGCCAGTCGCCCACCCGAACCTCCTCGCCGAGGGCATCGAGGCGGGCGCGGGCGCGCGTCCCCGCTAGGTCCACGGTGGCCACGTTGCCGTCCACAGCGATCACTTTAGCCGGAACCGCAAGGCACATCCCTTGTCACCGAAGGGGATTGTATCGGCCTGGACCCCACGCCACAATGAGCCCGCTATAGGTCAAGAAGCTCCTTTCCCTGGCGGATGAGCGTCTTGAGGGCCTGAGCTTGGAGGAGACGTACATGTCTTCCAGGGAGGAGCTTGAGGGGAGGTTGAAGAGGGCGGTTATCGATGCCTCGGCCCTCATGGCGGCCCTTCTCCCCAATGAGCCGCTGAAGGAACGGGCGAAGGGCCATCTTGAGGAGCTACGTTAAAGAGGAGCTTGAGCTTCTAGCCCCCTCCCTTGAAGTGGCCAACAGTCTCCTCAAGGCGGAAAG
>JAGGRX010000098.1 GCA_021159405.1 Candidatus Bipolaricaulota bacterium
GTGGCAGAGGGGGGACGCATGGGGATCTTTTCCCTTTTGGGGATTCACTCGAGCGGGGCCCTCGCCTACTCCGTGCTTTACCGGTTTGCTGAGCTTGTATTTGTGGGTGGGGGCGTTTATTTTATGCTTCACGCCGGTCTTGTTCGGCTGAAGCAGGGCCGAATAGAGATGAAATCCGAGGACGAGGTGAGCCAGGATGTATAGGCGAAGGGTGTTTGCTTTTATTATGTTGTGCCTGGGGATATGGACGGTTGGCTGGGCCCAGGCGGAGCTGTCGGAGTTCCCGGTAGGCATTACCACCATGACCTGGACGCTTCGGGGAAAAGGCCTCCCTGCAGCCCAGACCTTGAGCCTGGCGGTCGAGGGTCTCCCAGAGGGGCGCTATCGGGTACGGCTTTCGGTGGAGGCGGAAGGGCTTCCGGGTGAGCTCGGCATGCTTGGCTTCCTCGGTTCGGCGGTCTACATCCAGGCGGCAGGGGCTAACTTGGACCTCAGCGCCCTCATGACCCTGATCCGAAGGCGCCAGCTTCTCAAGGTAGGAGAGGAATATGCCCTGCCCGGGGGGATGTTCCGCGTGAAAGAAAAGACTGACATCGCAGGCGTAAGCTGCCTCGTCGGCGTGTACACCCAGGCGGACGCTCCCAGCTCCCCGGTGGAGCTGGGGCTAGCCCTCTCCGACCCGGTCTACTTTTTGCCCCTGCTCAGGGCGTATGACGAAGAGGAAGTTGTCTTCGAGATGGTGCTCACTGAGTACACACGCCCATGACCCAGCCCCTCTTGCGCCTGGAAGGGGTCACCAAGGTCTACCGGATGGGCCAGGTGGAGGTGCCTGCCCTGCGGGGAGTGGACCTGACCGTCGATCCAGGCGCGTTTCTTGCGATCATGGGGCCCTCAGGCTCGGGGAAGTCCACCCTGCTTCACATAGCTGGCCTCTTGGATCGCCCTACCTCGGGCCGGGTCCTGTGGGCCGGCGATGATGTCACCTCACTTGGGGCTGCTCGCTTGGCGGAGCTTCGGGGCCGCCACATCGGGTTTGTGTTTCAGACGTTCAACCTCATCCCCACCCTGAGCGCTTTGGAGAACGTGGAGCTCCCGCTCGTGTTCCAGGGGGCAAGGCCGCGGGAGCGCAGGCAGCGAGCGGCCGAGCTGCTTGCGGTGGTGGGGCTGGCTGATCGACAGAGGCACCGGCCGGGGCAGCTGTCCGGGGGGGAACGCCAGCGGGTGGCCATCGCCCGTGCCTTGGTCTCAGATCCCCAGCTCATCTTGGCCGATGAACCAACGGGCAACCTGGATTCAGCGGCTGGTCGGGAGATCCTGGAAATGCTGCGGGGCCTGAACGAGCGGGGCAAGACCTTGGTTCTGGTGACCCATGACGCCGAGGCAGCGGGGGTGGCACGTAACATCCTACGCATGCGGGACGGACGCATAGAAGGTGAGGCCTAATGACCAGGGATCTGTTTGTGTTGGCCGTGCGAAATGTGCTCCACAGGAGGCTTCGGTCTTGGCTAACGGTGATCGGGATCCTCATCGGCACGGCTGCCGTGGTGGCCCTGATCTCGATCGGCCAGGGCCTACAGCGTTCCATCACCCAGCAGGTGGAGCAGATTATGGGGTTCAACACCTTGCTCATCACGCCCCGCGGCCCCGGGCTGCAAGCACGCGTTCAGCTAGATCTTGCCGCTTTACGGGAGGTGCCGGGCGTGAAAGCCGCGGTGGCCGTGCGTACCGAGACTGCGTTCGTACAGGGGCCGACCAGGAGCGGCTTCCTCCCCCTCACCGGCTACGACCCGGCCATGGAGGAGTTCGTGGCCGAGCTCCACCTAAAGCTCGCCGCCGGGGAGGGGTTTAGCCAACGAGGCCAGGTGGTCCTAGGGGCCCGGGCCGCTGAACTTATTGGGGCCAAGGTGGGCGATGTGGTGACGATTGAAGATCGCCCGTTCCGGGTGGTGGGAATCCTGGCGGCGCAGGAGGAGGGGAGAGGGGATACCGCTTACGGCGGCATTGCGGTCAACGACTCGCTGTTCGTGTTCTACGAAGACCTGAAGGAACTGTTTCCCGGTCCTGACCTGGCCCAGTATGGGTTCGTCAAGGTAGCGCCGGGTGCAGAGGTAAGTGCAGTCAAGGCTGAGGTGGAGCGGGTACTCGCCCAGACAGGGACCACCGAGGCGGAGGTGATCGGCTTTGAGGAGCTCACCCAGAGGATCAAAACTGTACTGAGAGGGGTCCAAGCCTTTCTAGCTGGGATCGCCGGGATCTCCATCCTGGTGGGGGGGATCGGCGTCATGAACACCATGTATACCGCTGTGCTCGAGCGCACCCGTGAGATCGGGGTCATGAAGGCGGTGGGCGCCAAAAACTCCCACATACTGCTCCTTTTCCTGTTTGAGTCCGGTCTCATGGGTTTGGTAGGAGGGGCGCTGGGACTGCTCGTGGGGCTGGGGGTGGCACAGACGGCGGCTGTTGTGGTGGGGCGGCTGTTCCAGGTTGAAAGGGGATTTTCCGCTGCGGTGAGCGTGGGCTTGGTGATAGGGGCGCTTCTGTTTTCGTTCGGGGTGGGAGCGATCTCAGGACTGCTTCCTGCCCGCCGAGCCGCCCTCCTTCCGCCGGTTGAGGCCCTGCGTTACGAATGATCCGTGCGGGGGGGATAGCCCAGCATCCCTCCCACCACTCCCAGCAGGATCCCAGCAAGAAGCCCCAGGGCAGTGGCCAAGGGACCGCAGCTGAAAAGCAGGGGCACCGCTTGCCTTACAACTTGCTCACCTTGCGCCCAGGACAGGGCTCCCCACAGGAGTCCCACATAAACGAGCGCGCCCACCAGGCCAACAAAGGCGCCTAGGGCGAGGAACGGCAGCCTCAAGGTGGATTCCGGAAGCCCGGAGGCCCGGAGGAGGTTCAATTCTTCATTCCAACTCTGAGCCAACCTCCCCATGGCCCAGCGACCCAAAAACAGGGCCAGGGCCAGCCCCAAAACCAACCCTACCAGTGCCAGGATGCGGGCCACGGACGGGAGGTGGGGCGGGGGCTTCACCGTGCGCTCAAGATAACGCACGTCCAAGATCCCCGCTTCTGAAGCTAGCTTTTCTTGTACCTGCGACCTAAGAGCAGGATCAGTTAGCAGCACCACCAAGGTGCGGTCCTGAACCGCAGCTGGCTCCTCCTCCCCGGGAAACCGGAAGCTCACCTGCTCCACGCCGTCTTGCTCCCAGAGGCGCCAAGCCAGCTCGTCGATATCCTGCTCCGAGAGCTCCCGGGAGAGGGTGGCGAGGAGGTAGGCCCGGGTGACGGGACGGCTCCCCTCACCCCCGGCCGGCAGCAAAAGAAGGGCGGTTCCCGCAGCCAAGACCAACACCAGGGTCAGGGCCCAGAGGCAAAACCGCCAGAGATGACCCGAGGCAGCCTTGAGCACCTCCGTAAACAAGAACAGGAGCTGTCCCTTCACCTGGTCACCCCCTGGCGGAGGTAGACGACGCCCCGAGACGAGTCCTGCCTCATGTCCTCGGGAAAGCCATGTCTGCGAGGGATGTTTTCATCCCGCGTCGTTACAAGCAGTGCGGTGCCGGCTCGGTGGACGCGCAGCAGCGTGTCCATGAGCCGGTCCTGCTCGGCCTCGGAAAGGTCACGGAATGGGTCGTCCGCCAAAAGCACGATGGGGCCCGGGCACAAGGCCAGCGCCAGGGCGAGTCGGGCCCGTTCAAGGGGGGGGAGTTCCCCCGCTGGCACGGTTTCCATCCCCACAAGCTGTGCAAGTTCCAATGCTCTCTCTAGTTCCTCTTCCATTTCCTCTCCCGAAAAGCCAAGGGCACGCAGTTTGAAGACGAGGTTGTCCCGCACAGTGCGGCCCGTGAGGATGGCGGGCTCTTGCGGCACGTAGCCGACTCGACGGCGGAGCTGTGCCACCTTCCGCGGCGACAGCCGGGCCACATTTCGGCCCACAAGCAGGATCTGTCCGCCCGAGGGGGTGAGCTCGCGCAGGATTAAGCGCACCAGCAAGGTCTTCCCGGAGGAAGGTGGTCCCACCACGAACACAAACCCATCCCGGGGAACGCCGAAGGACACGTCCTCCAGGACGAGCACTCCATCCTCGGTGGAAAACCTCAGCTCCGACACCTGGATCGCTATCTGCATCGCGCTAAAAAGAACCGCTCCTTTCCGGCAAGGTCCCTTTCCACCTCCGTTTCTACCAGACCCACCCCCTCTTGTGCAAATCGCATAACCTCTTTCCCCTGACCATCGCCGATTTCGATGAGCAGCCACCCGCCTTGGTGAAGGTACCTAGGTGCGTGGGCGACGATGTGCTTGATGGCGCGGAGTCCTCCCTCCCCTCCGTCCAAGGCGGCCCTGGGGTCGAAGTTCCTGACCTCCCGAGGGAGCTTGGGCAACGCCTTGCGGGGGATGTAAGGGGGGTTCGCCACGATGAGATGGAACTTCCCTTCTATCGCAGAAAACCAGCTTGAACGCCTGAGCTCAACGCGGCCCACAAGGCCCAGGGACCTGACGTTCCAGGCGGCGCAGGAGAGTGCCTTTTGGCTTCTGTCCACGGCCAACACCTTGATGTCCGGGCGCGCCCGGGCTATGGCGATGGCGAGCGCCCCCGTTCCCGTGCCCAGGTCCAGGGCCTTCGGTTGCGGGGGAAGAGTTCGTGCTACCGCCATCGCCCGCTCGGCGAGCTCCTCTGTCTCCGGCCTGGGGACGAATACCCCAGGTCTCACCTTGAGCTCGAAGTCGAGGAACCCCACCCGGCCTTCGAGGAGGGGGAAGGGCACGCCCCGGCGCCGGCATTCGACCAGGCTGCGGAAACGTCGCAGGTAGAAGCGGGGCAAGGGATCGTCCGGCCCCAGGGCCGGAAAGGGCTCAACCAGGGCCAAGGCCAGAAGGCGCCTCGCTTCCCGGGCCGGCTGGGCCACCCCGGCCGAGGCGAGCTCCCGATGGGCGAAAGCCAAGGCCTCCCTCACCTTCCAGCTCCGTCTGGCCCCTTCCCGCATGGCGAGCAAGGGCCTCTGCCGCGTACAATGTCCCAACTTGGATCGTGCGTATTGTACGGGAAGGAGGTAGGAAAGTTGTGGCAAAGATGGTAAAAGCGCTCTTGCTCCTTGCCTTGGGGGCCATGGTGGGAGGATGTACGTTCCTGGGCGGTAAGCAGAAACCGGTTGACTTTTGGCAGCCCGTGATCTCGCCAGACGGCAAGTACATGGCCTACCTCGCCAAAGGCGAAAAGAGCTATGAGATCTTCATCTTGGACCTTGAGACGCGGGAGGAACGGCAGCTTACGTCCAACGAGTTCGACGAGGTCTATCCCAGGTGGTCCCCGGACGGGACGAAGATCGCCTACATGGCTGCCCAGGAGAAGGACAACTGGGACATCTTCGTCATCGATGTGGCCACCGGCGAGGTGTTCAGGGTGACGAGCGATCCCGCTGTGGACGCGAACCCTAGCTGGACACCGAGCGGGGAGATCGTGTTCAACTCCGACCGGGGAGATCGTTGGGGGGCATACGCCATTCAGCCGGACGGCTCCGGGCTGCACGAGCTTTCCTTCACCCGGCCGGAGTCCGAGGAGTGACCTGCGGCAGTGCATGCGAGCGGGGTGATCCTGGCCGCAGGTCGGAGCGAGCGGTTCCGTGGCCGGGTGAACAAGGTGTTCGTCCTCCTCCGGGGCCGCCCTTTGCTTCGCTGGTGCGTGGACGCCTTCATTGCCTCCGGGGCTGTGGAGGAGCTGGTGGTGGTGGCCCGGCCAGGGGAGGAGGGTCAAATCTCAGCCCTCCTCTCCGAGGTTCCCCTGCCAGTGCAGGTGGTGCTCGGGGGAGAGCGGCGGCAGGACTCCGCCCGGGCCGGGGTCGAGGCAGCCCGGGGCGAGTACGTTCTCGTCCACGATGCAGCCCGACCTTTGGTATCGCCGGAGCTGATCCGACGGGTGCTCAAGGCCACCGAGGAGTTCGAGGCAGCGGTACCTGTACTCTCGGTGGTGGACACGGTGCGGTACGTGGACGAGCGGGGTTTTCTCCGCCCCGAGGATGTACGCCGGGCGGGACTGGTGCGCATCCAGACCCCGCAGGGCTTCCGACGTGAGCTCCTTCTCTCCGCTTTGGAAGTTGCCGAGCGGCAGGGCCTTCCCCTCACCGACGATGCCTCCGCCGTCTTGGCCCTGGGAAGACGGGTGGCCGCCGTCCCCGGGAGCCCCGAGAACCTCAAGATCACCCACCCCGAGGACCTAAAGCTGGCCGAATCCCTCCTGCCTGGCTAAGTCGTTGCCGGAACTACCAGGGTGTTCGCGGCCCTAGAGGAGATGGAAGCTTGGGGATCATGATCCCCAAGAAAACGAGCCCCGCTCCCAGGATCTGGAGGCCCTTTAAGGTTTCCCCTAAAAGCAGCCACCCGAACAGGGCGGCGAAGGCGGGCTCGGTGGCGAGGACGATCGCCGTATAGGCGGCGGTGGAGTGCCGCTGTACCCAGGTAAGCACGAAGAAGGCAACCGCCGTGGCCAACACGCCGGTGATCCAAATGGCGCTCCAGGCTTGCGCTGAAAGCGCAAAGGTCGGCTTTTCCCAGATCAGCGCTCCCAGGAGGGAGAGGAGTGCCACCACCCCAAGCTGGGTTGGAAGTAAAGTAAGGAAATCCCCTGTCTTGGTGTACCGGTCAAGGAGCACGATGTGCAACGCGAACGAGGCGGCACAAAGCAAGGTCAGGAAATCGCCGAAGCCCGTGGGACCTAAAGGCTCCCGACCCCCAAGGATCAGGAGGGAAAGGCCAACGGCGGCGAGCCCTACTCCAGCCCAGGTCTTGGCCTGCGTGCGCTCTCCGAAGAAATAGGCAATTGGAGGCACAAGCACCACCGAAAGCCCGGTGATGAGCCCGGACTTCTGGGCCGTGGTGTACACCAGGCCCCAGGTCTGAAAGAAGTACCCGCCGAACAGGGCCAAGCCCAGCACCGCCCCCTTGGCCCAGTCGGCCGCCCTCATCCTCCGCAGGCGGCCAAAAAGGAACAAAGCCGTGAGCACTGTAGCGATGGCAAAGCGCACGGCGAGGAACCAAAACGGCCCGACCTCCGAGACGCCCTCCTTGACCAAAACGAAGGTCCAGCCCCAGATGGCGGTGACGACGAGCAGGGCGAGGGTTCTCAT
>JAGGRX010000103.1 GCA_021159405.1 Candidatus Bipolaricaulota bacterium
GCCAGCACCAGCGCCAGCACCGGGATGGCCACCAAGGTGGCCACTGCCAGCTCCCAGGCCCCGGTCAGCGCCCCGAACACCGCCCCCAGGGTGGTGGTCACGATGGAGATGGGAAGGCCGATTCCCAGGCGAATCGCCCGCCGGGCCCACTCCTTGAGTTCCTTTCCTGTTCTCATCCCTTGACCTCTTCCCCCACTTCGGCCTCTGGGGAGGCCTCCAGGGACTCCTGGTACTCCACCCGGCCGATCCGACAGCCAGGACCGATCCTAACCACCCGACCTCGTACCACCTCGGCCACCACCCATTCCAGGTCCAATTCGTCCCCCTCCACCGCCTCCACCTCCAAGGACCCCTTTCCGTGAGTGCCAAAAAGGCGTCCCAGGAGCCCGCCCCATGAGCTTTCGCGGCGGACCTCGATCACCTCCCCGCCCAGCTCCCGGGCCTTGGAGTGGTCCTCCAGGCGGATCTCCACCCGATCGGCGGAGATCAGGCCCTCCACCTTGAACATACCGGAAAGCCTCACCGTGTCCGCCTCGATGTCCCCCTTCGCCTTGAGGGCGCCGTTCACCCGGATGTAGCCGCCTTGGATGGGGCCACACTTGGCCGCTCCGGACACTTTGAGCTCCCGAGCCGTGACCCGCCCTTCCACCTTGAACGAGCCGGAGGCTTCCCCTTCTTCGATATCCAGATCCCCCTCAGCCTTAAACGCACCCGAGACATCGAACCTGCGGGCCCTGAGGGACCCCTCCACGGTGACAGCACCGGCGCCCTTGAATTCCTCGGCCTCCACGTCCCCGGTCACCTTGCCGGAGCCGGAGATCTTCACCCGGTCGTAGACCCCACCCTCCACCTTGCCGGAGCCGGCTATTGAAATGCTCTTCCTGTCCACTCAACCCACCTCCCCAAGTGAAAGCTTCAGTCGCTCCAAAAGCTTTTCCAGGTCAAGCCTGAGCAGTACTCGGCAGCCGGGATCGAGCCTAAGGGGTTCCCGCCCCAAAAGGGCGAACGCCACCCGCAGCGAAAGCCCCTCCCCGGCCACCTCCTTCTCGGCGAGAATACAAACAAGTCCTGCCGGTGCCTTCAGCACTTCCTCCGGGGTCTTTCGCAGGAGCTCCACCAGGAGCTTTGCCTCTCCGGGGCGCCCGCCCCGACGCACCGCCTCGGCCCCACACGCCAAGGCCAAAAGCTCCGCGAATGTATACCCGCCTTCCTTCCACAGAAAGCTCTTCCCTTCCCTCCCAATAGGGGGGAGGGAGACGGGGTCGTCCCACCGGATCGCCTCCGGCCGCGCCTCCGGGGACAGCAAGGCCACAAGCTCATCCAGCGAGCGCTCCCCCTTCAGCTCCTGGATGCGGCGGATCCGCTCCAG
The DNA here is from genome assembly GCA_021159405.1 of Candidatus Bipolaricaulota bacterium. GTDB lineage: Bacteria > Bipolaricaulota > Bipolaricaulia > Bipolaricaulales > Bipolaricaulaceae > 64-32. The sequence goes on from JAGGRX010000103.1 coordinate 1,370, forward strand.
GATCTTTTCTTTCGGGAAGAACGTCTCCTGGCCGGTGGGGGTGGCCTTGCGGATGAACCACGCCTCCGGGATCAGCCCTTTCCTCTTCCAGCGATAGAGCTGCCCATACGAGATCCCGGTGAGGCGCAGAACCTCCTTTTTGGAAATGAGCTCCTCTGCCATCAGGTGGCCTTCAGGGCGCGGGCCAAGGTGGCCCGCACCTCCTCCCGGGGGAGGGCACTGAGGGCGCGGCACAGGGCTCGCTCCAGTTCCCTCCGGGCCTTGGCCTCCTGCAGCAGGGCCTGCCGTCTCCGCCACCGCTCCGCCTCAGCTAGGCGCAGCCGGTGCTGTCCCTGAGCCAGCCTTTCCATAGTGAACCAGTCGTAAAACAAACTGACCTCCTCTCGGAGGCCAGTGTAACATAACACTGTTACAAAGTCAAGGGTCAGCGGGTCACCACCGATACCCCTTCCGCCAGAATAGGAGGCACGTAGGCCGTGCCGTAGACCCACTCCGGGGCTCCGCCTATCGCCTTGAGGCCGTCCTTTAGGACCTCGTACACGTTGCCCGCGATCATCGTGTTCTTGAGCCGTCCCTTGACCTTTCCGTCCTTTACCACGAATCCCACGCCCACGTTGTTGGAGAAGGCTCCGGACTGGATGTTCCCCTGTCCGAGGCCCAACACGTCAGCAACGATGATCCCTTCGCGCATTTCGGCGATGAGGTCCTCCAGGGAGCCCTCCCCCGGCTGGATAACGATGTTACGCACGTTGGGGGAAGGTGGGGTGCGGAACCCGCCCCCGCCCAGCATGCCGCCCCGGATCCCGCTTCCCGTGGGGTCGGCGTCGGCCAAGGCCGCTGCCCGTAGGTCGAAGAAGAAGTTCTTCACCACCCCTTCCTCGGCCAAGGGGAGCCGGGAGGTAGGGACCCCTTCGTCGTCGAAGGACCGGGAACTCGGGCCATAGGGGAGGCGCCCTTCGTCCACCAAGGTGAACTTTCGGTCAAATGCCTGCTCGCCGATCCTCCCCTTTAAGGGGGAAGTCCCCATCACCACGGACAGGCCCGAGAAGCCCACCATGAGGGGGAGGAAGAGCACAACGGTGCCCTTAGGGGTAAACAGGACCGGGGGTTTGCCTTGGGGGGCCGGCACCACGTGCTCCCCCCAGCGCAGGTACTTGAGCGCCTCGGCGATCAGCTCCTCGGGGACCAAATCCGCCCGGCGGCGCACGGTCCTTCCCACCCAAAGTAGATAGATATCCCCCTCCCGGATCCACTGGGCCTCGATCCCCATGGAGAGGAGGGATCGCCTTTCGGTAAGCTCCCCGCCGGAGGTGTTCTCGATCCGCACCTTGAGCGTGCCCCTGGAAAGGGAGACATCAACGATCACGTCGGGAAATTCCTCCCGGATCGCCCGCACCGCCTCCTCCCCCCAGGAGATGAGCTCGTCCGGGGAGATCCCGAGCACCTCCTCGTCCAGCACCTCGACCTCCTCCCCTGGGGAAAGCTTGGGGAACTTGAAAGGAGCCGGGTCCCCGTGTCTGGCGGAGGCCAGGGCCGCCTGTAGGAGCCCCTCCTCGTCTTCGCCGGCGGTGGAGGCAAAGCCCAGCCGCCCGTCTACGATCACCCGCAAGGCGCGGCCCAAGATCTCCCGGGAGGCGACCTTCTCGATCTCCCCGCCCCGGAAGGTCACGTCCACCGTGCTCCTCAGCTCCTCATAAAGCTCCGCGCTCTCGGCGGCCTGAGTCGCCCGCTCCAAGATCCCCATCATCTGCCTCCTATGATCACATCACGGACCCGCACGTGGGGCGCCCCGTCGGTAACCGGCAGGGGCGACTGGTCTTCTTTGCCGCAGCCCCCGGCCCCGCCCTTGAGCTGGAAGTCGTTTCCGATCGCTTCGATGTTCCTGAGGGTGTCGAATACGTTGCCGGTGAGCACCACGTCCCTGAGCATCTCCCCGAGCTCCCCCCCTTTGATCTCGTAGGCGTACTGGGCGGAGAAGGTGAACTGCTCAAACTCGGTCTGGCCACCGAACGCCCCTTTGGCGTAGATGCCGTGGTCGATCCCGGAGATGAGCTCCTCGAAGGACGCCTCCCCGGGCTCGATGTAGGTGTTGCGCATCCTGACGATGGGCTCATGCTCCCAGGACACGGCCCGGGCATTTCCGGTAGGTTCCATCCCGGTCTTGGCCGCGGTGGCTCGGGAGTGCATGAGCCCACTCAGCACCCCTTCTTTGATGAGATAGACCTTCCTGCGGGGCACGCCCTCGTCGTCGTATGGGGCGTTCCCCCGTCGGCCCGGGATGTAGCCCTCCTCCACAACGTTTAACTGCTCCACGCCAAAACGCCTGCCGAGTTGCATCACCTTCCGCATCGGTTCGTTTTTCAGCAGAAAGTCCGCCTCACAGATGTGGCCGAACGCCTCGTGGATGAACACCCCGGCCAGCTCCTGGTCCAGAACCACCGTGTAGCGACCGCCCTTGACCGGCTTGGCCGAAAGCAGGTCCACGGCCCTCCGGGCGGCGGCCTCCGCCCGCTCCTCAAGACCCTGGGCGATCTCGTATCCTCCTGCTTCGCCGATGGATTCAAAGGCCTGCTGGACGTCCCCGTTGCGGCGGGCCACAGCCAGAAGGAGCACCGTCACATCCGGGATGGCCTGCTCCAGGTAGGTGCCTTCGGTGTTAGCATAGATCACGTGCCTCAGGGCATCGGTATAGCGGACCGAGCTCGAGACGATCTCCGGGGAAAAACCGAGGATCAGCCGGTTGTAAGCCTCGGCGAGCTTTCGCTTTTCCTCCAGGGGCACCTCCCGAAAGTCGTTTTCTAGCTGGGGCAGGAACTTGTCTTGGACCGGCGGGACCTCCGCCAGGCGGATTGGGTCGGAAACCTTATGGGCGGCGGCCCGGGCGAGTCGTGCGGCCTCCGAGAGCTTTTGTGGGATCTCGTCCGGATCGGTGAACACCGCTATCCCCCACGCCCCACCCACCAAGGCCCGCACGATGCCGCCGGCCTCCCGGGACCGTTCCAGGGTCATGAGCTGGTCACGTTGAAAGGCCACCCGCGACCGCTCCAGCTCCTCCCACCGGACCTCAGCGTAGTCGGCAGAACACCTCCTAAGAGCCTCCTGCAATTCCGCTTCCATAATCCCCCCTTCTTTTGCATTTTAGCCCGGTTTGAAGTTCGGCGCCCGGGATCCTCGCCTGCGTGAAGCCGTCTCTTCGGAAGCAGACTGGAGGCAAACGTGGGCGAAACCAAAGCTCGTTTCCTATTTCCGAAACAGCATCAAGGCCAAGCTCACGATGACCGATAGGAGCAGACATGAGGCGAGCGGGAAGTAGAAGGTGAACCCGTCCCGCTGGATGCGGATGTCACCGGGAAGGCGGCCTAGGAAGGGCAGTTTCCCCCAAAGCCCCAGCCCTAGGATCACCAGGACGATCCCGAGCAGGACCAGCAAGCGACCGAGCCCAGAAAAGCCTTCCATCGGCTATAATTTTACAACCAAGGAGGGAAAGATGAACGAGGTACTCAGGGCCATTCGTGAACGTCGTTCGGTCCGCAGCTTCAAGACCGATCCCGTGGAGCCGGAGAAGATCGAGGCGATCCTGGAGGCGGGACGCTGGGCCCCCTCGGGGAAGAACACCCAGCCGTGGCGGTTTGTGGTGGTGGAGTCGCAAGAGAAGCGGGAGCAGCTCGGGCGGCTTGTGACTCAAATGGACATGATCCGCACCGCCCCGGTGACGATAGCGGTGCTTCTGGACACCAAGGCGGGTTACGATCGGATCAAGGACGTCCAAGCGATCGGTGCTTGTGCCCAGAACATGCTGCTTGCGGCCCACTCGTTGGGCCTGGGGGCATGTTGGATCGGGCGGGTGCGTGACGAACAGGTGGAGCGGGTGCTTGGGACCAAGGAGCACGAGGAGCTGATGATGCTAATCCCCATCGGATACCCGGCGGAATCCCCGGCCCCAAAGGAAAGGAAGCCTCTTTCCGAGCTGGTAAGGAGGATCTGATGCCTTACCTTATGGTGCCCCTCGCCATAGCCCTGATCATTCCCACCATCGGGCTGGGGCTAGTGGCCTTGGGGCTTTCCCTCCTGGCTGCCCTGACGGTGACTTTGGCCGCCGTGGCCTGGGGAGCCACCGGAAGCCTTGCGGATTGGATCCTCACCACCGTCGCCCGGGCGGCCAACTGGCGCGCCATCGAGACCGGCCGCCGCCTCCTCAGGTGGGTGCGTGCCTCCCTGGCCGGCTAGCGGCCGGGGCATTGGGCAGCCACCTTGGGATCGATATCCTTTCCGGAGAAGGTCTCCTCAAAATGCCGAGCGAAATCCTGGGCCAGTGTGTCCGCCCGCCGGTCATAGGCGGACTTGTCCCGCCACGTGTCCCGCGGCCACAGCACCTCATCCGGGACCCCAGGGCAATGGGTGGGCACAAGCAGGTGAAAGCGCCGGTCCTCCCGCAGGTCCACCTCCTCAAGAGCCCCGGAGATGGCCGCCCGCACCATGGCCCGGGTGAGGCGGATGTCGATCCGGCTGCTTTCCCCATAAGGGCCCCCTGACCAGCCGGTGTTCACCAGATACACCCGCGCTCCATAGCGGTCCAGGAACTCCCCCAACATCCCGGCGTACACCCCGGGCAGGCGGGGCATGAACGGCGCCCCGAAGAAACGGGAAAACGTGGATACAGGCTCCACGATCCCGGTCTCGGTACCGGCCACCTTGCTGGTGTAGCCCATGAGGAACCACAGCATCGCCTGCTCCTTCGTGAGGCTGGCGATGGGGGGGAGCACCCCGTTGGCGTCGGCGGTGAGGAACAGGATCGCCTTCGGGTGTCCCCCGACCCCCTCCAGTTTGGCGTTCTTCACAAACCCCAAGGGATAGGAGGCACGGGAGTTTTCGGTGAGCCGGGAGTCGGAGAAGTCAAACCGCCCGTCCGGATAAACCATGGCGTTTTCCACGATGGCCCCATGTTCCTCCGGGGGAGCCGGATGCATCACCGCCCACCAGATATCGGGCTCCTTCTCTTGGGAGAGATTGATCAGCTTGGCATAGCAGCCGGCCTCCATGTTGAAGATGCCCGCCTCGGACCAGCCGTGCTCGTCGTCCCCGATCAGCCGCCTCTCCGGATCCGAAGACAGGGATGTCTTCCCGGTCCCCGAGAGGCCGAGGAACAATGCCACGTCCCCTTCGGGGCCTTCGCTTGCCCCGCAGTGTAAGGGGAGTACCCCCGCCTCTGGGAGGAGCCAGTTCATCACCGTGAACATGAGTTTTTTCACCGAGCCAAGGTAAGCGGAGCCGTATACCACTCCAACCCGGCGGTAAAAATCCATCGCCACCGCCACGTCGCTGGTCCGGCCAGCCTCCGGGTCGAACCTGAGCCTCCCCTCATAGCGCCCGGGGTCAAGCCGGTCGTAAGGCAAGACGAGCAGGGTAAAGGGGTGGTCCTCGAACCTCGAACCCCTTCCCTCCGGCAAGGGTCGAAACATGTTATCGGTGAACAAGGCGATTAAGGCTCGGTCGGTGATCGTACGTACGGGAAGGGCATAGCCAGGGTCAGCCCCCAAAGCCCGATCGGTCACGTAAATGCGGGGCTTTCCCCGCAAGGCTGCGAGGGCATCCTCCAGCAGCATGTCGAACGTCTCGCGGGTCATGGGGTGACAGTAAGGCGAGCTCCAGTCCACGGTATCGTGGATCCCGGGGGAATCCACGATATAAGTGTCCTTAGGCCTGCGGCCGGTGGAATCC
>JAGGRX010000164.1 GCA_021159405.1 Candidatus Bipolaricaulota bacterium
GGCCAAGGCTCCGTCCCTGGACAAGGCCGGGGCGTATGTGAAGCTGGAGGCGGACGGCTCGGTCACGGTCGCGGTAGGGAACACGGAGATGGGCCAGGGGGCGATCACGGTCTTGGCCCAGATCGCCGCCGATGCCTTGGGGGCACGCCTTTCCGACGTCCAACTTGCCCCGGTGGACACCTCACGGGTCCCCGACTCCGGGCCTACGGTGGCCTCTCGCACCACCACCGTGGCCGGGGCGGCGGTGTTGGATGCAGCAAGAAAACTCCGGGCCCGGGTGGAGGAGGCCGCCTGCCGGCTGCTTGGGGTAAGTGAGGTGGAGATCGAGGGCTCCCGCTGCCACGACCCCACGCAGCCCTCCCGCTCGGCCTCGCTGGCCGAGGTGGCGCGCTGGATGTGGGCCCACAACTGGGACATGGGCGCCACGGGCTGGGCGGAGGGGGCGCCGGTGGACTGGGACCCGAAGACCGGCCAGGGGAAAGCCTACTTCGTCTACTCCTATGCCTGCCACATCGCCGAGGTAGAGGTGGATCTCCTCACCGGGGAGACACAGGTGCGGCGGTTCTGGGCGGTACACGATTCGGGAAAAATCGTAAACCCTCAGCTCGCCCGGGGGCAGGTGGCTGGCGGAATTGCCCAGGGGATCGGCTACGCCCTCATGGAAGAGCTTGTAAGCGAGGGTGGGCGCATCGTCGCCCCCTCCTTCACCGCCTATCACATCCCCACGGCCATGGACGTCCCCGAGGAGTACGTGATCGACTTCGTGGAGGCCCCCTATTCCGGAGGGCCGTTTGGGGCCAAGGGGTTGGGGGAGGTGCCCCTGATGGCCTCCCATGCCGCGGTGGCAAACGCCGTCTCCCATGCCATTGGTGCTCGGCTCAGAGAATACCCGGCCATCCCCGAGCGGGTACTTGCGCTCGCCTTAGGGAAGTAGATGCCCCAGCGTTGGCCTATTTACTCCCGACAGTTGGTGGAGGCGGGGATGAGCCTGGGGATCGAGGTCCTGGACCACCTCATCGTGTCCAAGCAAGGGTTTGTCTCGCTCAAGGCCCTTGGCCATATGTGAGCTCAAGTTAGGAACGGCCTGGTCAGCGGCTTTCGCTTATCATAAGCCACCATGAAACTGTTGGCTTCGTCCCTGGCGTATCACCCGCTTTCCCCCGATGAAGCGCTGAAGGAAGCGTTGGCGCTTGGCTATGAGGGACTAGAGATCCTGTGTGATCCGCCTTGGCACCCCCGGGGCTGGCCCCCTGACCTTGTCCGGAAGCTCGCCGCAGCCGATGCGACCCTCTCCCTGCACGCCCCTATCGCCGACGTGAACCTGATCTCGCCGCATCCTGCGGCGCGGGCGTTCGCCGAGGCGGAGCTCGCCCGCACCCTGACCCTGGCCGCTGCCCTCGGCGCCCGGGGGGTCACCTTCCACCTCGGTCATCGTTCCACGGGAGTCCCTTACGAGCCGCCCTGGGAGGAGGCAAAAGCCGCCATCCGACGCCTTGCTGCCAGGGCGAAAAGCCTTGGCATAAAGCTGTGCCTGGAAAACGATCCCAAATCCCCCTACACCTTTCTCTCGGACCTGGAGCTGTTCGGAAAACTCCTCTCCGAGCTGGGGATCCCCGGCACGCTGGATCTGGGGCACGCCTGGATTGCCCACCACGAAAAGGCGTTCGAGCTCATCCCCTCTCTTCTCCCACTTGTTCATACCGTGCACCTCCACGATAACCGAGGAGATCACGATGAACACCTCGGACTTGGGGAAGGGACCCTCGACCTGGGCCGAATTTGGCCCCTCCTCACCGAGGTGCCGGCAGTCGTCCTTGAGGTGAAGGACCCGGCCGGACTGGCAAGGAGCTTGGAACTGCTCCGGCGCCTTTAGCTTGAGGGCTTTACATCCTGTGAACAAATTGGTAAAGTTTATATCGAGGGGTAAATGTACAAACGAAAGGTGCAGGTTACCGGCGGTGGCACTTACTTCGTCACCCTACCAAAGGGGTGGGCGGAGGGGACTGGGGTAGGGCACGGGGTTACTGTGACCCTGATACCGAACGAGGTGGGCACGCTCCTTCTCGTCCCCGAGGGGATTAGGGCCCGCAACCGGTGTGCGATCCCCATGGACGACCGTGACCGGGTTCATCTGGAGAGGGACGTCATCGCTCGCTATATAGCCGGTTACGATGTGATCGAGGTGGTGGGCAAGCGGATCCGCCCCGAGCAGCGGCGCCAGGTGCGGCAGATTGCCCAGTCCCTTGTGGGAGTGGAAATCCTGGAGGAGACCCAGGAGAAGGTCGTGCTCCACTCCGTGGTGAACGTGCGAGATTTTCCTGTCCAGCAGTCGATTCACCGCATCTTTGACATCACGCTTGCCATGTACAACGACGCGCTGGCCGCCTTCTTGGCCCGGGATGAGGAGCTTGCCCAGGACGTGATAGAGCGTGATGGTGACGTGGATCGTTTGGTCCTGCTCGTTGCCCGTCAGTTCAGCCTGCTTTTGCGGGACCTTCTTGTGGAAGAGGAGGTGGGTCTGTCCCGGTTTCAGTTCCTTCATTACCATACCGTCGCAGACCAGCTTGAACGGGTGGCAGACCACGGGGCCAAGATCTCCCAAGCTGCACTTGGGTTGAAGGCCCCTCTACTTGAGTCCATTGCCAAACGCATCCAGGAACTCGCCGCACACTCCCGCGAGGTGCTGGTCCAGGCCGTAAAGGCGTTCGAAGGAAGGGACACCACACTTGCCAATCAAGTGCTCTCCGAGAAAGAACCCCGGGGCCGCCTCCTTGAGTTGGCCCAGATCTCCGCAGCCGACCAGCCTGAGAACGCCCACTCCATAAGCATCGTGATGGACAGCCTGCTTCGGATTCGCGAATACGGGTTCAACATCGCCGAAGTGGCCCTGGACGCCGCCGTTTCCTCTCCCCAGAAGTAGACGCCTGGAAACGTCCTGCCTTCCTATAGAGTTTTTTCATTTTTATTTACAGACAAATGTCCCAGCGACAACGTGAGTTCGAAATAGTCTAGAAAGAAACGTACAAATTCCCCAGAGTGCCTTGCCTTGGCTCTGGATGGTCTATATACTTTAGCCAAATCTTTTAAGGAGGTGTCGGATGGTGCGGACGGCAGCGGCGCTGGGGGTGGTTCTCGTCTTAGGTTTAGCCGGACTGGCTGGGGAGGAGCTCACGCTCAAGGGGTCCACCACTGTGCTCCCCATCGCCCAGCTTGCGGCGGAGGTTTTCGCCGAGCTTCACCCTGAACTTGCGGTCTCCGTCCAAGGCGGGGGCTCGGGCACCGGGATCGCGGCGTTGATAGACGGTACGTGTGACATAGCCGATGTCTCCCGGCCCATGAAGCCCTCTGAGTGGAAGCGGGCCGTGGATAGGGGCGTCTACCCCTTTCACTGGCTGGTCGCCCTGGATGGGATCGCCATCGTGGTCCACCCCTCTAATCCAATCCGGCAACTCACCCTGGATCAAATCAGGGACATCTACACCGGGGAGATCATAAACTGGAAGGAGCTGGGTGGCCCGGACCTGAGGATTGTGCCCGTCTCCCGGGACACCGCATCCGGCACCTACGAGGTATTCAACGAAATCGTCCTCCGGAAGGAGGAGCCCAGCGCTCAGGGGATCCTGTACCAATCCTCCAACGCGGCGGTGGCCGAGACCGTGGCCCGCACCCCGGGGGCGATCGGCTACGTGGGCTTGGGGTTCTTAAACCCGGCCATCAAGGCCCTGGCCGTGGGGGAAGGGGGCACTTATCTGCTCCCCTCGGAGGAAGACGTGATCGCCGGCACCTATCCCATCGCCCGGCCCCTTTTCATGATCACTGACGGCTTCCCGCAGGGGGTGGTGCGGGAGTTCATCCTGTTCGTTTTGTCGGACGAGGGCCAGAAGCTGGTCAAGGAAGCGGGGTACGTGCCCGTCCGGCGCGTCAACTAGCACCTGGGCAAGTTGATCGAACGGAGGATGGCGCGCGCGGCGGAACGGCTGGTCAAGGCGCTCACCTGGGGATGCGCCACCCTGTCCCTGTTTGGGCTGGGGCTCATCACCCTGTTCTTATTCCGAGAGGCCATCCCCTTTTTCCGGCATATATCCCCCTTCTCCTTCCTCGGGGGGACTGCCTGGTATCCCACGCAGGAGCCCCCTTCTTTTGGGATCCTGCCCATGCTGGCTGGGTCCGGGCTGGTAACGGCGGGGGCCCTGGCCCTGGCGGTCCCATTCGGGGTGGCGGTGGCGCTGTTCGTCGGAGAGGTCCTCCCTCGGGGGCTGAGGGACCCCTTCAAGGTGGCGGTGGAGATCCTGGCCGGGATCCCCTCGGTGGTTTACGGGTTTTTCGGCCTCGTGGTGCTGGGGCCGTGGCTTCAAGGCAGGCTCGGCCTTCCCACCGGCCAGACCGCCCTGACGGCCTCCCTGCTGTTGGGGGTCATGGCCCTGCCCACGGTGGCCAGCGTGGCCGAGGATGCGGTGTCGGCGGTGCCCGACTCCCTGCGGGAAGCCTCCCTGGCCCTCGGAGCCACCCATTGGCAGACCATGTGGCGGGTGGTGGTGCCGGCGGCCCGGTCGGGGATGTTCGCCGGGGTGTTCCTGGGCATGGGCCGGGCGATAGGGGAAACGATGACGGTCCTTATGGTCTCGGGGAACTCCCCGGTATGGCCGCCGTCCCTCCTCTCGCCGGTCCGGACCCTGACGGCCACGATAGCCCTGGAGATGGCCGAGGCCCCGGTGGGAGGGCTTCACTACCGCGCCCTGTTCGCGGTGGGGGCGATCCTGTTTTTGTTCACGTTGCTGCTGAACGTGGTGGGGGATCTGGTTGCCCAGCATGTAGGTGGGAAGCGGTGAAGAAGGTTTGGGAGCGTTTCGGCGTCGTCCTTTTAGCGGGTGGCGCGGCGGCAGTGCTCTTGACGTTGGCGGCGATCATCCTCTTTTTGGCGCTGCGCGGGGCGCCGGCCCTGTCCTGGGAGTTCATCACCGCCTTCCCGAGAAGGGGGATGACCGAGGGCGGGATCTTCCCCGCATTGGTGGGGACTTTATATCTGGTAGTGGGCACGGCGATCATCGCGGTCCCCTTGGGGGTGGGGGCAGCGGTGTACCTTTCCGAATACGCCCGGGGGGGCACCTGGGTCCGGATCGTCCGGGTGGGGGTCAATAGTTTGGCGGGCGTTCCCTCCATCGTGTTCGGGCTGTTTGGGCTCGCCTTCTTCGTGAAGGCCCTGGGGATCGGGGTTTCCCTCCTCTCCGGGGTCCTTACACTGGGCCTGCTCGTCCTGCCGGTGGTGATTCGGGCGGCCGAGGAGGCGCTGCGAGCGGTGCCCCAGGAGTTCCGGGAAGGGGCATACGCCCTGGGGGCCACCCGCTGGCAAGTCACCCGCTCGGTGGTTCTACCCGTGGCCATGCCCGGGATCATCACCGGGGCCATCTTGGCGTTGGGCCGGGCCGCCGGGGAAACCGCCCCGATCATGTTCACCGCCGCCGCCTACTATACGCCGCGCCTGCCCCGCTCCCCCTTGGACGAGGTCATGGCCCTTCCATACCACCTGTACGTCATGGCCACCGAGTCAACGTTCTTCTGGAAGACCAGGCACCTTCAATACGGGACCGCCCTGGTACTGCTCTGTTTGGTGCTCGTCTTCTATCTCGCCGCCGCGCTCATCAGGGCCAGGATCAGGAGGAGGAAACGATGGTAGTTCAAGGCCAAATGGTCCAGCTCTCCCAAGATATCCGGGACGAAGGGGCCCCGGCCTTCCAGGTGCGGGACCTCTCCTTCTTTTACGGGAAAGAGCAAGTCCTGAAGGGGATCACCTTGGACATCCCCAAACGCAAGGTGACGGCCATCATGGGGCCCTCCGGCTGCGGCAAGTCTACGTTCCTGCGGGTGCTCAACCGCTTGTACGAGATCGTCCCCGGGGCCAGGGCGACCGGGGAAGTGTGGTTTGATGGGCGGAACATCCTGGACCCCCGGGTGGACGTGGTGGGACTGCGCCGCCGCATCGGCATGGTGTTCCAAAAGCCCAACCCGTTCCCAAAGTCGGTGTTCGATAACGTGGCCTACGGCCCCAGGATCCACGGGGTGCGCCGGCGGGAGTTGAAAGCGATCGTGGAGCGGGCCCTGCGGCAGGCGGCCCTGTGGGATGAGGTCAAGGACAAACTCCACAAAAGCGCCTTCGACCTCTCCGGGGGCCAGCAGCAGAGGCTGTGCATCGCCCGGGCCCTGGCTACCAGCCCAGAGGTCCTCCTCATGGACGAGCCCACCAGCGCCCTGGATCCCGCAGCCACGGCAAGGATCGAGGGGCTCGTGAGAACGCTCAAGGAGGATTTCACAGTGGTCATCGTGACCCACAATCTCCAACAGGCGGCCAGGGTATCCGACCACACCGCTTTCCTGCTCCTGGGGGAGCTGGTTGAGTATGCCCCCACGGAGGAGCTGTTCACCCGGCCCAAGGATCCCCGTACGGAAGCCTACCTTGCCGGGAGGTTCAGCTAACGAGGTGGAGGAGCTCAATCCGGTTCCGGGGGAGGGATAAAATAGCGCTATGCTCCTTGCGGTGGACATCGGCAACACTGAGATCGGCCTTGGGGTGTGGGAAGGGGGCTGGCGGACGCGTTTTCGGGTCCGTACCGTGGTGGGCAAGACCCCGGACGAATACGGGGTCCTCCTTGAGGGGCTCCTTGCCGGGAAAGGCCTGGATCGCAAGGCCATCCAACGTGCGGTGATAGGGAGCGTGGTCCCGCCCTTGACCTGTGTGTTCCGGGAACTCTTATCCCGGTGGCTGGGGCGCCCTCCTTTGGTAGTGGGGCCGGGGGTGAAGACGGGCCTGAACCTCAGGGTGGACCATCCGTCGGAAGTGGGGGCGGATCTGGTAGCGGGTGCGGTGGCGGCCTACGAACGGTTCCGCACGGACTGCATTGTGGTGGACTTCGGGAC
>JAGGRX010000052.1 GCA_021159405.1 Candidatus Bipolaricaulota bacterium
TAAGCGCGGCGGAGGGCGCGGGCGCGGAGCTCGGCGGTGCTGGCGCACCCCAGCTTCCTCTTCAGGTTCTCCAGGTATGATTCCACCGTCTTCACCGAGATCCCTAGCCTGTCGGCGATGACGTGATTGGAAAGCCCCTCGGCGAGCAGGTCCAGGACTTTCTCCTCCCGTGGGGAAAGTTCGGGAAGACACGGAAAGAAAGGGGTGCCCTGGGCGCAGGCCCGCACTGCCTGTATGAGCTCTTCCGGGGTGCAGGTTTTCCCCAAAAAACCGTCCGCCCCGGCCTGGGCCACCTCCCGGGAAAGCAGTGGGTCGTCCAACGCGGTGAGGACGAGGACCTTAACCCCGGGGACGGCCGTCTTGAGCTTCCCGATCGCGGGGAGCCCCCCGCCCGGCATGGCCAGGTCCCACAGCACCACGTCCGGCTGAAGCTCAGCGGAGAGGCGTAGGCCCTGGTTTCCGTTTTCGGCCTCCCCCACCACTTCCATCCCGGCCTGGGAAAGAAGGCGCGCCAGACCCTGTCGCACCACCGGATGGTCATCCACCACAAGGACCCGGATCATGACAAGGGGATCTTGAACCTAACGCATGTGCCCTTCCCAGGAGCGGATTCCACTACCAGCTCCCCGCGCACAAGGCCGATCCACTCATGCATCCCCGAAAGGCCCAGTCCCTGAGGCGTACGGCTGGGATCGAATCCCTTGCCGTCATCCCGCACCTCACCGGTCAGGAACCTTCCCTCCCGCTCCAGCCGCAGGCTAACCTTGCGGGCGTCAGCATGCCTGCGGATGTTCTCCAACGCCTCTTGGAGCACGCGAAAGGCCGCGGTCTCGACCTCCTCGGGGAACCGTCCTTCAGGAAGCTCTGCTTGTACCTCGGCCTGGGTGGCGGCGGAGAACCGCTCCACCAAGTTGCGGACCGCCGGGCCCAGTCCAAGTTCGTCAAGGAGCGGCGGTCTGAGGTCCCGGGCCAGGCTCCTTGCCCCCTCAATCGTCTCCCCAAGGAGCCGTTCGGCTTCCCCAAGGTTCCCCGCAGCCAGGGCCCAGCGGGCGGCGGCCAGGGTCTGCCCAAGCTCGTCGTGAAGCCGGCGGGCAATCCGGCGACGTTCCTCCTCTTGCGCCGAAAGGAGCTTGGCCGAAAGCCGGGACAGGGCCCGCTCGCGCAGGAGGAGCTCCCGGCGCTGGCGCTCGTAGATCCCGGCAAACGCCCGCACGGTGAAGGCAAGGATGGAGTAAAGGCCGACCCCCCCCGCTAGCACCGTGGTCACCACATAGGGGAGGTACCGATGCGGCGGCCCGGCCGGCTGGAACAGGCGGTAGTGGGGGATGACCCCGAAGTACTCCAGGAACGCCACCGCGGCGTAGGAGCCGATGGCAAGCCCAGTCACCACGTACCCGGCGACCTTGGGGAGGAAGAAGTTCGCGTACATCACGGTGAACAGATAAAACACGACCCCAATCCACTCCACCCCCCCCATGCGGTGGATGAGGTAGGCGATAAGCATGATTTCAACGCAAAAGAAGGCAGCGTGGACGTTGTCAAGCGCCCTCAGGGAGCGCTGCCTGCGAAGCAGGTATTGGAATGGAAGAGTCAGGAGGAGCCAGATAAAGGGAACAAAAACCAAGGGATTTAGTGGAGAAATCTCCGTGAAGAGCACCACGATCAGGGCCACCAGGCAAAAAACGCCCAGGGAAACCCGGCGCACAAGGATCGTACGCTCGATGATCCGGCGGGTTTCGGCCAAGCGATCCTGTTGCCCCGTGGTCATCAGTAGAGACGGCGGCCGTCCGGGACCGGTCTTTCCGGGGTCACGAGCACCACCCGCCCATGCTCATCGTCCACGCCCAGCACCAACACCTGTGAGGCGAAGCCGGCGATTCGCTTAGGGGGCAGGTTCATCACCGCCAACACCTGCCGGCCCACCAGCTCCTCGGGCCGGTAGAGCTCGGTGAGCTGGGCGGAGGAGGTTTTGACGCCGAGCTCTGGCCCGAAGTTGATCCTGAGCTTGTAGGCCGGCTTCCGGGCCTCCGGGAAGGGCTCGGCAGCCACTGCCGTCCCCACCCTGATGTCCAACCGCTGGAAATCCTCTATTGTAGCCATCTCGCCTAAGGTATCAGCACCACCATGGCCTGCGAATCCTGGATCATCGCGTTTATCAGTTCCTTGTAGAGCGGATAATCCTCAGGGCTGACCTCCGCGACGTTGATCTGGAGGATCCTGGACGCCGATATCCCCCCTTCCTCGGTCAAGGCGTACTCCGCCTGGAAGAAGCCGACCGAGTTCTCGACCGAGACGCCCTGCGGAAGCTGTACCTTGAGCCCCTCCGGGACCGTGATCTCCACGTGCACCTCCACCCGCTCCGGCCAGGTGATCAAGGGATGTATCCGGGCCTCCTGTCCCACCTCATCGGCGAAGTAGTCCGGGAACGGGAGTTGGGCGGGATACGGTATAGAGAAAAGCATCACGGTGCCGGCTTTTTGAGCGAACCCATCCTTTTCGAACTCCTCGGTGATCTCCACAGGCTTATGGGTGTCCTCAAGGTCGGAGTGATCGAAGGAGACAAGGCGCCCCCCAGGGACCGTATAGTTGAGCAACTGTTCGAAGACCTTTCGCCTTTCCCCCGGCCGGTACGACAGCAGGATGGACCGGTACCAGACCGAGTCGAACCCGCCGGTGGAGATGGAGGCAGTGGCTTTCAGGTCCCCTTCTCCGGACAGCACGGCCTGCACATGGCTCCTCACAAAGCTGTCCCCGGGGCGGAATGGATCGGTGACCACCTGGAGCCCCGGACGATCCCCATCCCCGACTACCAACAGCCCATGCTTGGCCCGATCCTGGTCAGGGAGGTAATCGGCCGTGCACAGGTCGCAGGTGGGGTCCAGGAAGAGCCAGCCATCGCCCTGGCGAACGGCGGCGATCACGTGGTTGAACATGTGGGGCGTGGGGAGGAGGCCGAAGTCGGCGTCCAATCCGTCCCCCACTCGCAACAAAACTGGGTAGGCCTCAAACCCCGCCGCTCGGAGCATGGTGATGAGGAGCGTCGCTTGATCCTTACAATCGCCGTACCGATTGGCGAACACCTCCGAGGCAGGGTGAGGTTGCCAGCCACCTAGACCGAACTCCAGGGCCACGTACCGGACATCCCGGGCCACGAAGTCGTAGATAGCGCTGATCTTGTCCGAGGGGGTCTGGATCCCGCTGGTTAGCTCCTCCACCTTGGCCAGAAGTTCGCTCGAGGTTTGATAGCGATCTTCCGCCAGGTCCGCATACCAGGCGGCGATCTCGTCCCAGCTGTCGTAGGTGCTCACCACCAAAAGCGGGGACAGGGCGCGGAGATCCGGCATATAAGGCTCGTAGGTGATGGCGGGGATGTCCGTCTTGGTGAACTCGTAGATGATGGTGCCGGGAGCCGTTTGCACGGTGGGTTCGATGTCTATTCCCTTGGCCTGCCACCTGAGGGAAGTGCCCTCCGGTACCTCCACTACCAGGTGCGAGCGCTGCACCGGGATCTCCCAAGCGAAGTACCAAATTGTGGAAAGCTCCGGCATCAGCTCTTCGGGAGGCCCTTCTTTGTCCCGGATCGTCATTTGCCAATCGATGATCGCCCCAGGCTCCAACGCAGGCATGCTGATGGTGAAAAGCTTCACGCTAGAGTACATGGGAGCGTCCTGCAAGAATGGAGGCGTGACCTCATGAATGGCCGAGGGAGCCGGGACCACCTCTCGGCCGTCCGGGGTGATGGTGCGGGCGTAATCCAAATGCAACTCTTCAAGTTCTGTGTCGTACGGCCATTGCACCTCGCCGTAGTCTTTGACCCCCTCATGGGTGAGGAGGCAGATTCGCTGCCGGATTACGATCTCCGAACCGGTCTGGGTCATCCTGAGGTAGCTTGCGTCCAGCATCACGACCGCGTCCATGCCCGGGTAATCGTCCGGGGAGGGGGCATTCGCAAGGATCTCCTCCACGGGCTCCTGGGCCCATAGGCTCAGCCCCAAGCCTGCCACCATCAGCACCACTACCAAGTTCAGCAATCGCACTTACTTCACCCCCAGGTCTAAAAACTGTCAGCCTTTGGTCAGCTCCTCCAGGTACTGTTCGATCTCCTCCAGCCCGTAGATGGTGCGGCCTGCCTCGTAGTCCTCAAGCCAGGCATCCGCGATGGTGTCGTCGCGGCGGATCTCAACGTCGTCGATCCCGAAGGCGGCCACCATGCGCTTGGCCTCGTTTTCGATCTCCCTGTTCTTCACCCGGAACAAAAACCTGGGAAACCGCATGGCTCATCACCTCCGTCATCCAGGGGAAAGTATAGCTACTGGCCGAAGTTGCACTAGGCGATCCTCCCTCCTGATTCGACCTTGCTCCCCTGGCCAACTTGGGCTAAACTTTAGTACTTCATACGGGCAAAATCGAGAAGGGCCTTGGACGAAAGGAGCCTTGGCCGTGCGGCCGAGGTTTTTTGTTTTGCCAGGACGGAGGAAATATGGAGAGGCTAGAGGTTGGAAAGGTCAGAAATATCGGGCTTGCCGCCCACATAGACGCCGGCAAGACCACGGTGACGGAGCGCATGCTCTATTTCACCGGCAAGACGCACAGGATGGGAGAGGTCCACGAAGGCCAAGCCACCATGGACTGGATGCCCCAGGAGCGGGAGCGGGGGATCACCATCACCTCCGCCGCCACCACTACCTACTGGAAGGGGCACCGGATCAACATCATCGACACCCCGGGGCACGTGGACTTCACCGCCGAGGTGGAGCGCAGCTTGCGGGTGGTGGACGGCACCGTGGCCCTGTTCTGTGCCGTGGGCGGGGTGCAGCCCCAGTCGGAGACCGTGTGGCGCCAGGCGGAACGGTACCGGGTGCCCAGGATCGCGTTCATCAACAAGATGGATCGCGTGGGAGCCGACTTCTGGGGGGTGATGGAGGAGATCCGGAAGGAGCTTTCGGCCAACCCGGTGCCCGTCGTGATCCCCATCGGGGCCGAGGAGTCCTTCCGGGGCCTGGTCGATCTCCTGGACATGGAGGCCCTGTACTACGAGGAGGGGGAGGGCGAGATAGAGGTCCACCGGGCCGAGATCCCCGCGGAGCTAGCCGAGGAGGCCGCCCGGGCGAGAGAGCTCCTCATCGAGCGGGCCGCCGAGGTGGACGATTCTTTACTTGAAAAATTCCTGGCCGGCGAGGAGCCCACGCGGGAGGAGCTCGTCTCCGCCATCCGGGCCGCCACCATCGCCGGGAAGCTTGTCCCGGTCTTGTGCGGGGCCGCCTTCCGCAACAAGGGCGTCCGGCGGCTTTTGGACGCCGTAGTGGACTTCCTGCCCTCCCCGGCCGACCTTCCTCCGGTGAAAGGGACCGCCGGGGGGCGAGAAATCGAGCGCCACCCGAGTGATGATGAGCCGCTTTCCGCCCTTGCCTTCAAGGTGCAGGCCGACCGGCACATGGGGAAGCTCACCTACGTGCGCGTCTACTCCGGGGTGCTGAGGAGCGGCGAGTACGTGTACAACGCAAGCCGCAAGGTGCGCCAAAGGGTGGGGCGCCTCTTCGAAGTACATGCCGATAAGCGCAAGATCGTGGAGCAGCTTCACGCCGGCGACGTGGGCGCGGTGGTAGGGCTTTCGGACACCTACACCGGCGACACCCTGTGCCCCGAGGACGCCCCGATCATCCTGGAGCCCATCGAGTTCCCCGCCCCGGTGATCGACCTAGCCATCGCCCCGGTAGCCCGGGCTGACCAGGATAGGCTTTCCCGTGCGCTCCTCGCTCTTTCCGCCGAGGACCCCACGTTCGTGGTCAAGGCTAACGAGGAGACGGGCGAGGTGGTGATCTCCGGGATGGGAGAGCTGCACCTGGAGATCATCGTGGACCGCCTCCGGCGCGAGTTCGGGGTGGAGGTAAAGGTGGGCCGACCCCAGGTCGCCTACCGGGAGACAGTGCTCGGAGCAGTGGAGCACGAGCAGCGGCTCGTCAAGCAGACCGGCGGCCGGGGGCAGTACGCCCATATCGCCTTCCGCCTTGAGCCGGCCGAGCCAGGAAAGGGCTTCGAGTTCGTGAACAAGGTCGTGGGCGGCCGCATCCCCAAGGAGTACATCCCCGCGGTGAAAAAGGGGATGGTGGACGCCATGGCCGAGGGGCCGCTTGGCGGCTATCCCATGGTGGACGTGAAAGTAACCCTGCTAGATGGCTCCTTCCACGAGGTGGACTCCTCCGAGCAGGCCTTCCGCACCTGCGCCGCCCATGGCTTACGCGAGGCGGCCAAACGCGCCGGCCTGAGGCTCCTGGAGCCCATCATGTTCGTGGAGGTCACCGTGCCCGAGGAACATGTGGGGGCGGTGGCCGGGAGCCTGGCGGCAAGAAGGGGAAAGATCGTGGCCATGGAGACGAAGGGCAAAGCCCAGGTCCTGCGGGCCCGGGTGCCTCTAGCCGAGATGTTCGGCTACTCCTCTGAGCTTCGGAACATCACGAGCGGCCGCGGCGAGTTCACCATGCACTTTGAGCGCTACGAGGCGGTGCCATATGCGATCGCCGAGGAGATCGTCGCCGCCCGCCAGGTTTTGGCCACGCGCTAAAGCTCCGGTGGCAGAGCTTCTAAAGACCCGCTCTGGCACTCCCCTTATTTAAGTGGCGATCCCCACATCAGGAGAGGCGGATTAAGGGAGGATAAAAGTGGGGGAGATGAAAGCGAAGAAGCTACCGGATTTTAGCAAGATGACCATGGAGGAAATCGCCAGGTTCTGGGATGAGCATGATTCGACCGACTACTGGGACCAAATGAAAGAAGCCAAGGTGGAGTTCAAAGAACCCCTTGATGAGACGCTCTCTATCAAGATCCACTCGGCCGATCTTGCTCGGCTCAAGGCACTGGCAAGGAAGCAAGGCCTCGGTCATACCACCCTAGTGCGAGC
>JAGGRX010000109.1 GCA_021159405.1 Candidatus Bipolaricaulota bacterium
GGCGAGGTTGTGTTCGAGATAGCTACATCTTTCACCACGCACTCAGCCGTTATCTTGGCACCGCTCCTCCACGAAGGCGTGTCCTCACTTCTTATCCTTGCTAGCCCGTCAGAATCCGTCGTCACTGACTCCAAAGCAGAGGTGAAGGACACGGTAGCGACTGGTGGATGAGAAGATCACGGTTACACCTGCTAGGCTCACGCCCCTGTCAGGCACGCTCACTTCGGGTGTCCCCGTTATGGCCTCAGGGAGCGTCACGAACGCGCCAGACAGGTATCGGTTGTGGCCAGGTGGGGGTGAGTTATCATTTGGATGGCGATGAGGCCCGCCGTAAACTGCCGCACGTGCGGCTGATGGCTTCTACCAAACACAAGATCGCGAGGTGGAAGCCTATGATCTTCGTCACGCACCTTGCGGACTTGCGGCGGGGGATCAAAACAAGCGACCTCAGGCGCAACCTCCTGCGCATCTGCGCCCGCGAGCCACACACCATCCACGACCTCATCCACGCACCCGACTACCCCGGGATCGAGGTGAGTCTGTTTTCCCTTCAGTCGGAGATCAACGTCACCGTGGAGCTTGGGGAGTGTAAGAAGAGGGGTCTGCTCGTTCCGGTGGGCCGGGTGCCAGACCCCATCGTACCCGGCGGGACCACAGAGCTCGTGCGCACTTCGCTCCTCGCGTTCCTCCTCTCCCCCGAGCTCGCCTACGCCGAACCCCAGGCCTACGAAGCATATCTTGCGGCTTGGTTTGCCCTTCCGGAGGTGAGGGCAGCCCTGGGAGGGGAAACAGAGAGCGTGCACCTCCTTTTGTGGGCATTCCCGGAGCTCGCCCACCGCGCGTTCTACTCGGTGGCGGGCGCCCCAGTGGCTGACCCCTATTTCCAGGGGGATCCACGGCGCGTGTTCGGGAGCTTCTTCATCGCCGACCTCCCGACGGCCCCACCTGATCTGGGGCCCCAGGCCTTGCTCAAAGCTTTGCGGCGGCCTCCCTTGGCGGAGGCCTGGCGGAGCTTGAAGGGGAGTCGGCTTGAGCTCCCAGGGCTGAAAAGATGGGCGATAAATTGGGCGTTGCGCCGGCCGCGCCGCATCCACCACGCGCCCTTTAAGGTGGATGTCGCCCCCCTTTCCGGCCCTGAACTCCACCCAACCCGCCTTCGTCCGGCAGGCCTTTCGGCCTCTCAGTCGTCCTCTACAAGGAGTCCTTCGAACGCCATGCCGCCAAGACGCCAC
The DNA here is from genome assembly GCA_021159405.1 of Candidatus Bipolaricaulota bacterium. Lineage (GTDB taxonomy): Bacteria > Bipolaricaulota > Bipolaricaulia > Bipolaricaulales > Bipolaricaulaceae > 64-32. Next base: position 1,233 of record JAGGRX010000109.1, read on the forward strand.
AAGGCCTCGCGCCAGGAGTCGGCTTCCTCTGGGGTCACGGGCTCGGGAACATCGTAGCGCTGCTTGCGCTGAAGCTCCGAAAGGTTGCGGCGTAGGCGCTCGAGGCGCCCCGCGAAGTCTTGAGTCAGCCACTCTTGGACCTCACGTGGCGCCTGGGCGAGTACCTGCCGGACGTGTGGCCAGCAAAGGCCATCCGAAGCCTCGTATTCCTTCCGCCATTCCCGTGTGGAAAGGAGCTGGGCCAGGAAGTACGCTTGGCGTTCGGCCGTGTTCTTGGCGTAGGTGCACAGAGGACATTCCGGCTTCTTTGCGTTCCCACGTAGGCGGCCTTGCCGAAGTTCTCCTTCAAGGGCTTTCACCACGGTTTCGTATAGGCGTGCCACCCCGCTTGGGGTCATAAGCCTGCGTCCTTCCACCACCTTCCGCATCAGGTCAGCATGCGGCGCACACAGGCCGAGGGAACGGGCGAGCAAGGCATGGATCTCCGGGTCGCCGGTGAACTCGTAAAGCAGGGTCCAGATCCAACGTTCCTCGCTTTCCCGCACCAGACGACAGATGGGGCAGCCGGGCTCCCTCAATGCCCGCCTGAGCTGATGGGAAAACAGAGCCGACTCCTCCGCAGATTGCGTCCGCCTGAAGCCCCACATGCACACCACCCCACCAAGCTTGAGCGCTCAGGCGTCATCAGCCTTAAGGGCGGTTCAGGCGGACGCCATCGCCAGGGCGATTATAGCTCGGCTAAAAGTTGAGGGCGAATCCGGTGGGGGAGGCCGCCCATAAAGAGGGTAGACCCTGGACTTTACACTCTCCTGATCCGGTAGCGATGGGGCTCCACCGTCGCGATCGCCCCTTCAAGCTCTTCCGGCTTGACCCTGCGCAGGAAGTCCTTGAGGATCGGATGTAAAACCTCCACTGTCTGCGGGTGGACCCGCAGGAGGATTAAGCCCGGTAGATCTCTATGAGCCATATACCGCCGGGAGAAATCGAGGTCATAGGTGACCAGAACTCGGCCTTCCCCCTTTGCCAGGCCATAAACCTCCTCATCGGAGGCAGCGGCCCTCCCTAACTCGCGCAGGTCGACGACATCCCAACCCAGGTCCCTCAAGAAGCTTGTCGTTTTGGGAGAGAGGTTTTGATCCAGGAGGAGCTTGATCATGAAGGCTTAGAGGGGATGAGGATGACCTCTTCATCCACAACCCCGGCGGCATAGGCGATGGCAGCCTTGACGTCCTCCTCATCGAGCTCGGGATAGTAGTCCAGAATTTGTGGGATGGTGTAGCCCCCGGCAAGGAGGCTGAGGACGTTGCTCACCATGATCCTTGTGCCCTTTATGACGGGCTTGCCGTGGCATACTTCAGGGTTAAGCTCAATACGTTCTGCGACGTTGACCATCACTTACACCTCCTTGAAAATTATAACGGCCTTCTCCTCCCGCGGGTTAATCGCTAAGCTGCGGCTACTTTAAAGCAAAGACCAAGGAGTCCCACATGAACCCACCTCGGCTTTTCGGCTTCAACTAGGAAGGCGATTATAGCCTGGCTAAAAGTTGAGGGCGAACCCGGTGGGGGAGGCCTTGAGCGTCAGGCCCTCAAGTTTCAGGGCGGTCTGGTAGGCGTCCACGGCCGAGTAAAGCGCCCATAGGGTATGCAGGGCGCCGGTGATCCAGCCGGGGTAACTAGGCAGTAGATTCCCCACGTATTGGGTGCCTACATCCACCGCCACGATCACCACAAAATGGGTGAGGGCCTTTTCGTACTCGCCGTTCAAGTACTGCCCCAGTCCCGGGATCACAAACGAGGCCATTCCCCGGATGAGCGGGGTCGGGCTTGGTTCCTCTCCCATCGCCCCAAAGCTAACAAGAAGGATGCTCAGTACAGCCAGAAGCAACCCTCCATACCTCATTTTCTCCTCCTCAGCCGCTTTCCACCCGGGCGAGCACTTCGTCCGGCACCTCGAAGTTGGCCACCACCTCTTGCACGTCCTCCTGCTCGTCGAGCTCGTCCAGGAGCTTGAGAAGGCGCTCGGCCTCCTTTCCCTCCACCCGCACCGTGGCCTTTGGAACCATGGTCAGCTGCGCGCGGCTTACCTCAACCCCGGCCGCCTTAAGCCCGTCTCGCACTTTTGCCACCTCGCTGGGGGCGGTGTAAAAGGTAAAGCTTCCCTCGTCCTCGGAAAAGTCTTCCGCCCCTTTCTCGATGGCGAGGAGCACGAGCTCCTCCTTGTCCATCCCCTCGGGGGTGCCCTCAACCTGAACCATCCCGCGCCGCTCGAACTGCCAGGCCACGCAGCCTTCGGTGCCCAGGGACCCTCCGTAAGACTCGAAGATGTGCCGCACAGCGGCCGCGGTGCGGTTGCGGTTGTCGGTAAGGGTTCGCACCAGGATGGCCACCCCTCCCGGCCCGTAACCTTCGTAGATCACCTCTTCGTACTTGGCGCCCTCCAGATCCCCTGCCGCCCTTTTGATGGCCCGCTCGATGTTTTCTTTGGGCATGTTCGCCGCCCGGGCACGCTCTATGGCCGCTGCGAGCGCGGGGTTGGTGTCGGGGTTAGGGTCCTGCCGCGCACACACGATGAGCTCCCGGGTGAGCTTGGAAAAGAGGTTTGACCGCTTCTTATCTTGCCGCTCTTTTCGGTACTTAATGTTTGCCCATTTTGAATGACCAGCCATTCTTGCCCCCTCCTTGGGCTTCATGATAATATGTCGCATTGACTCGGGCAAACGGCCTTGCACCGGGTTTCTAAGGCTAGCACACTTTCAGTATGAGCCTTGAGCCAAAAGCCTTGCGAGCCGCGGCTGCCCTGCTGCGTCGTGCCAGAGCCGCTTGGGCCTTGACCGGGGCCGGGGTGAGCACACCCTCGGGAATCCCCGACTTCCGTGGCCGAGATGGTTTATGGAGAAGTTACGATCCAGACAGGGTTTCCTCCATTCAGGGCTTTCTAAACCATCCGGAGGAGTTCTACGCGTTCTGGCTGGGGCGGTTTGAGAAGATGCGCCAGGCCCGCCCCAACCCGGTACATGAGCTCCTCTCCTGGCTGGAGTCCCGGGGCTTCATCCGGGGTGTGATCACCCAGAACATCGATGGGCTGCACCAGGCCGCCGGCTCACGCCGGGTGCTTGAGGTGCATGGAAGCGCCAGGAGCGGCACCTGCCTGGGCTGCGGAAGGCGCTATCCCCTGGAGTGGATCGCCCGGCGGGTCCGCCTCCAGGGTGTCGCCCGCTGCGACTGCGGGGCCCTGGTGAAGCCGGACGTGGTCCTGTTTGGGGAGGAGCTCTCCCCGGACTTTGAGGTCGCCCAGCGCGAGGTGGAAGGGGCGGACCTGCTCCTTGTCATGGGCACCTCCCTCACGGTATGGCCGGTGGCAGGGCTCGTGCCACTTGCGGCAAAGCAAGGCGCGCACGTCATCATCGCAAACGCTACGCCCACCCCTTACGATGGCCTTGCGGACGTGCTCCTTCCGGGGGAACTGGTGGAGATCGCGCGCCTTTTGCGCCAAGCCCTGGAGGTGGAAGATGCTCGAGCTTGAGGTGGGAAGGAAGCTAAGGGAGCTAGGAAAGACGCTTGCAGTGGCCGAATCCTGCACTGGGGGGCTTTTGGCCTCGCGGATAACCGATGTCCCGGGCTCCTCGGATTACTTCCTCGGGGGGGTTGTGGCGTACTCCAACGAGATCAAGAAAAAACTCCTTGGGGTGCCGGAAGAGATCCTTGACACGCTCGGGGCAGTCTCAAAGGAGTGCGCCGAGAGGATGGCTCAAGGGGTAAAGGAGCTTTTCGGAGCAGACTTCGCTCTTGCGATCACCGGCATCGCCGGGCCTGGGGGAGGCACGGAGGAAAAACCGGTGGGCCTGGTCTATGTGGCGTTGGCGACTCCTCAAGGGGCCGTGGTCCGCAGGTTCAAGTTTGAGGGGGCGCGCAAGGCCAACAAGTGGTCGGCGGCCGAAGCTGCCTTGGGGCTCCTTTTCGACCACCTTCTGGGGCGATCGTGATGCGGCTGTCCGTCGTTGTGCCGGCACGAAACGAAGAGAGGTCGCTTCCCACCTGCCTTGAAGCTTTGAGACGGCAGACCCTGAAAGAGTTTGAACTCATAGTAGTTGACTCGGCCTCAAGCGATCGGACCGGGGAGATCGCGCGTGCTTTTGGGGCGAAGGTCGTAAGGCTTGAGGAGCCCGGGCTTACCCGGGCACGCCAAGCGGGGTTTGAGGCGGCAAAAGGGGACGTCATCGCCTCCACCGATGCCGATACCATCGTCCCCCCGGATTGGCTTGAGCGGCTCACCGCTCCTTTTTCCAAGCCAAAGGTTGTCGGAACGTATGGGGACGTGGTTTATGGAGATGAGCTCAAAGCCCTTGCCTGGTACTTCAATAGCGGCCGGCGCTTTTTCAACGTCTTCGGTTTTGGTGGCCTTCCAGGGCAGAACTTCGCAGTCAGGCGCTCTGCTTTTGAGGCTGTCAATGGATTTTACACCCCCAAAGGGAACCTCATCTATGGCTATCCTGAGTATGAAGACCTTTGGTTGGGGCTTAAGCTCAGACGGGTTGGGAGGTTGGTTGCAATCCCAAAGCTTTATGTTCTCAGTTCGCCCCGTCGATTTAAGAGCTCGAAAACGATCCTTTACTACTTCCGAGGGGCGCCAAGGATGACCAGGATGTTGTGGTGGGCCACAATTGGCCGACAATGAAAGTTTGTCTCTACCTTGAACTGGAAAATTTACTTTCCCGTTCCGGCTTTTACAGTGCCTTTCAGAATCACCTGCGGGCCTTAAAGACCGCCGGGGTGGAGGTGACCACCGATCCGCAAGATCGCTATGACCTCCTGCACCTGCATTGGCTCGGGCCCAAATCCTTATGGTATCTTCGCCGGGCAAGGAAAAAGGGGATCCCGGTGGTCCTCCATGCCCACTCGATTGGGAGGTACGACTTCGCCGGTGGGTTCACCGGCACTTCCCTGGTTGCCCCACTGTACGAGAGGTACCTTGACAGGGTCTACAGGCAGGCGGATGCGCTGTTTGTCCCTTCTGAATTTGCAAAACAGATGCTCTCCAAGAGAGGCTTTGGGGCTGTGTTTGTCGTGAGCAACGGGATAGACCTTTCGCGGTTCCGCTTCTCCGAGGAGAAGAGAAGGATCTGGAGGGAGAGACTGGGGCTGAAGGGTTTCACTGTGTACTGCTCCGGGAACATCCTCCTCCGCAAAGGGGTTATAGACTTCATAGAGGTGGCGAGGGCCCTTCCCGAGCTTACATTCGTTTGGTTCGGACAATACTGGGGTCCTTTGGGCTTCCACCCCCGGATGTACAAAGCCCTCAAAAGCCGCCCCAAAAACCTCCTTCTCCCGGGTTTTGTGCGCGAGCCCGAAGGGGCATACGCCGCCTGCGATCTTTTCTTTTTTCCTACTTATGGGGAAAATCAACCCTTAGTTGTGCTTGAGGCGGCTGCCCTCGGGCGGCCGCTTGTTTTGCGTGATGTCCCTGCCTTCTCCGAGCTCGTCCATGGGGTCCAGTGCTTGAAGGGGGCAACGATCGAGGAGTTCATAGCACATATCCGGCGGATGGCGGAGGAGCCCACACGCAGGCTGGCGCTTTCAAGGGAAGCCTATCGATGGGCCATGGGGCACAGCCTTCCCGAGGTGGGCCGCAGGCTGGCCTCCCTTTACCGAGCCGT
>JAGGRX010000172.1 GCA_021159405.1 Candidatus Bipolaricaulota bacterium
GAAAGTCGCCCACAAGCCTGCCGCTTCATCAGCTCTCCTTTCACCGGATTGTACTTGATCCGCCTCCACTAGCAGTGAGAACTACACCCACATATTGCGCCCATCTCTCCTTTTCTGTTACCATTTGAAATCGGAATCTCCGACCCGTGCCTCCTACGGGCGCATGCCTAGGGAGGGCGGGCGATAGGGTGCGGCTGGAAACGGCCGTGCCTCCCGTGTTTGGAAAGGAGGTTCTACATGAGGAGGAAGCTCGTTTTCGGCGGGGCCCTGGTCCTCGCCCTCGTCTCCCTGGCCCAAGCGGCTTCCGGGCCGCTCGTGATCTTCCACGCAGGGAGCCTGACCGTACCCGCCCGCAAGCTAGTTCAGGCGTTCCAGGCCCGGCATCCAGACGTTTCCTTCGCCACGGAGTCCTCGGGGAGTGCCATCGCGGCGCGTAAGGTATCCGAGCTCCATCGGGAGGCGGACCTGGTCCTCTCCGCCGACTACCAGGTCATCGAAAGGCTCCTTGTGCCGGAGTTCGCCGGCTTCTGTATCCAGTTCGCGCGCAACGAAATGGTGATCGCCTATACCGACCGGTCCCTGCATGCGGACCAGATAGGCCCCGACAACTGGTACGGGATCCTCCTGCGGGACGGGGTGATCTACGGCCATTCCGACCCGGACGCCGACCCCTGTGGGTACAGGGCCCTCATGGTGTGGCAGCTGGCCGAGCTCTACTATGGGGTCCCCGGGCTGTACGAGGAGCTTTCCGCCCACTGTCCGCCGGAAAACACCCGGCCCAAGGCGGTGGAGCTCATCGCCCTGCTCCAGTCCGGGGACATGGACTACGCCTTCGAGTACCGCTCGGTGGCGGTTCAGCACGGACTTAGGTTCGTGGAGCTCCCTCCGGAGCTGAACCTGGGCCATCCCGCGTATGCCGACTTCTACGCCCAGGCCAAGGTGGAGATCGCGGGCAAGGCACCGGGTGAGACGATGGAAGTCCGGGGAGCCCCCATCGTGTACGGCCTCACCATTCCCTACTGTGCCCCCCATCCGGAGCTCGCCGCCCAGTTTGTGGCCTTCATCCTGGGGCCGGAGGGGCGGAGGATCCTTGAGGAGTGCGGCCAGCCGCCCCTTGTTCCGGCGGTGGTAAGCACCGGCTGGGAAGAGGTGCCCCCGGCCCTGCGGGGGCTCGTCGCCCCGAAGGGTTAAAGGTGCGCCTCCCCATAATGAAGCTCGCCTTCGGGCTCCTTGGGGGGTGCCTTTTGGCCTTCGTCCTGTGGCCGCTCCTCCAGACGGTGTTCTCCACCTCGCCCCAGGAGCTTTGGGCCACCATCCAAGATCCCCAGGTGCGGGGGGCCATCGGGCTCACCTTCTACGCCTCAGCCATCGCCACCGGGATCGCTCTCCTCACCGGGGTGCCCCTGGCCTACCTCCTGGCCCGCCACGACTTCCCTGGCAAGGGCTTCATCCAAGGGCTGATAGACCTGCCCATCGTGGTGCCCCACACCGCCGCCGGGATCGCCCTGCTCCTCGTGTTCGGAAGGCAAGGGCTTTTAGGGAAGGCGTTTGGCAAAGTTGGGATCAGGTTTGTGTCCTCGGTCCCGGGGATCGTGATCGCCATGTTGTTTGTGAGCATGCCTTTCCTGGTGAACGCGGCCCGGGAGGGGTTTTCCGCGGTGGACGAGCGGCTGGAGCAGGCGGCCCGTACCCTGGGCGCCAGCCCCTGGGCCGCCTTCCGCCGGGTGGCTCTCCCCCTGGCCAAAAGGAGCATCCTCTCCGGGACGATCCTCATGTGGGCCCGGGGCCTCTCCGAGTTCGGGGCGGTGGTGATCCTCGCCTATCACCCCATGGTGGCCCCGGTGCTCCTTTACGAACGGTTCGAATCCTATGGGCTTTCCTACGCCCGGCCGGTGGCGGTGTGGATCCTCCTCACCTCGCTTGGGGTTTTTCTGGCCTTGCGGGCGGTAGCCGGGAGGAGGGGTCGATGATCGGGGCCCCCTTGGCCCTGGAGGTCTTGGAAGTCCAGGCCGGTGCCTTTCGCCTGGTGGGGATCGACCTTGCGGTACGGGCCGGGGGCTACCTGGTGATCTTGGGGCCCACCGGGGCTGGGAAGACGCTTCTCCTTGAGACGGTGGCCGGGCTGCGCCGCCCCCGGCGGGGGAGGATCCTCCTTGACGGGGCCGACATCACTTCCCTCCCCCCCGAAAAGCGAAATATAGGCTACGTGTTTCAAGATTACGCCCTGTTTCCTCATCTTTCGGTCTTTGAGAACATCGCCTTCGGCCTCAGACTGCGGCGGCTTCCCCGGGGGGAGCTAGTCCGGCGGGTAAGGGGCATGGCCCAGCTTCTTGGCATAGAAAAGCTCCTCCCCCGCGGGATCGAGAGCCTAAGCGGGGGGGAAAGACAGCGGGTGGCCCTGGCCCGGGCCCTTGTCCTCTCCCCCAGAGCCCTGCTTTTGGACGAGCCGCTTTCCGCCCTGGACCCCGCCCGCCGCCGGGAGCTTCAGCAAGTCCTAAAAGAGCTCCACCGGGCCCTTTCCCCCACCGTGCTCCACGTGACCCACGACTTCGAGGAGGCGGTGGCCCTGGGGGAAGAGGTGGCCGTGCTCCTCCGGGGAAAGCTCGCTCAGGTGGGGACCCCCGAAGAGGTGTTCCGCCGGCCGGCCACCCCGGAGGTGGCCGAGTTCGTGGGGGCAAGGAATGTGTTTTTCGGGGAGGTGTCCCCGGACGGGAGGAGATTCAAGGTGGATGGGAAGGGATTCGAAGTGGTGAGCGAGCTTTCCGGGCCGGCCCACGCGGTGGTGCGCCCGGAGGACATCCTGGTGTCCCTTTCGCCCATCGCCTCCAGCGCCCGCAACTGTCTGCGGGGGAAGGTGGTGGGGATTGAGGAGAGGGGGCCCCTGGTCTACGTTACGGTGAACGTGCCGCCGCTTTTCACCGCCGCCATCACCCGGGAGTCCCTGTCCGAGCTTCGCTTGCAGGAGGGGATGGAGGTCTACATCTCGTTCAAGGCCTCGGCAGTGCACGTGTTTTGAGGAGGAAAATGGACAATTTGGATCGGTTCGGCCGCAGGATCACCTACCTCAGGATATCGGTCACCGACCGGTGCAACTTCCGGTGCATCTACTGCATGCCCCCTGGCGGGGTGCCTTGGCGCCCGCACGCCGAGATCCTCCGCTACGAGGAGATCGTGCGGTTGGTGCGGGCCGCCGCCACACTGGGGATCCGCAAGGTCCGGCTCACCGGAGGGGAGCCCCTGGTGAGGAAGGGGCTTCCCGACCTTGTGCGGGAGCTTTCAAGGATCCCCGGGATCGAGGAGGTGGTGATGACCACCAACGGGGCGCTCCTTTCCGAGCACGCCGAGGCCTTGGCCCGGGCGGGGCTCTCCCGGGTGAACGTGTCCCTGGACACCCTGAGGCCGGAGCGGTTTCGGGAGATCACCCGCCTGGGGAGGCTCAAGGACGTGTGGGAGGGGATCCGGGCCGCCCGGGAGGTGGGCCTGGTCCCGATAAAGCTCAACGCGGTGATCCTGCGAGGGGTAAATGAGGACGAGGTGGCGGAATTGGCTGCCCTTGCTCGCCAGGGCTTCTCCGTGCGGTTCATCGAGTGGATGCCCCTGGGGTCGGTGGGGGAGGACTTCCGGAGGCGGTTCGTCCCCGGGGGGGAGATCCGCGCCCGAGTGGAGGAGCGATTGGGACCGCTTGTCCCGCTGCGCCGGGAAGGGCCGGCGCGCGTCTTTGCCCTTCCGGGAGGTGGGGAGGTGGGGTTCATCACCGCCATCAGCGCCCCGTTCTGCTCTTCCTGCAACCGAATGCGCGTCACCGCAGATGGAAAGCTCCGGCCGTGCCTCCTTTCCCCGGTCGAGCTTGATCTGAAAGGCGCGCTCCGGGCCGGGGCCTCCCAAGGGGAACTAGTACGGCTACTCGCAGAGGGGATAAAAAGGAAACCCTTCTCCCACGGGGCTACGGAAGCCGTGCCCCACGACCGGGAGATGTCAGAGATCGGAGGTTGATATGAAAGAGCGAGCAATGTCCCACCTGGACGAATCCGGGCGGGTGCGGATGGTGGATGTGAGCGGAAAGCCCGACACGGTGAGGACGGCGGTGGCCCGCGGTCGGGTCATCATGTCCCAAGAGACCTGCCGCAGGATCGCCTCCGGGGAGCTGGCCAAGGGCAACGTCCTCACCACGGCCCAGCTCGCCGGGATCATGGCCGCCAAGAAAACGGGAGACCTTATCCCGCTCTGTCATCCCCTGCCTCTTACCCATGTGGACGTGCGGTTCAATCTTAGGCCGGAGGAAGGCGCAATCGAGATCGAGGCCGAGGCCAAGTGTGTGGGCAAGACAGGGGTGGAGATGGAAGCCCTGACCGCGGTGGCGGTGGCCGCCCTGACGATCTACGACATGGCCAAGTCCCTGGAGCCTGAGATGAGGATCGAGGGGATACGGCTCGTGAAAAAGAGCGGAGGGAAAAGCGGGGAGGTTGTGCTCAAGTGAGGGTAAAGGTGCTGCTTTTCGCGGGGCTGAGGGAGGCGGCCGGGGAGGCGGAGCTTGAGCTCGAGCTCCCAGAGGGGGCCACGGTGGAGGAGCTCCTCACGGCCCTGGAGAAAGAAAGGCCGAGGCTCTCACGGCTCCTCCCCCTGGCCAAGGTGGCTGTGAACCGAAGGGTCGCCCGCAAGGGGACGGAGATCCACCCTGGGGATGAGGTGGCCCTCATCCCGCCGGTGGGAGGGGGATGATGGAGGACTTGGTAAAGATCACGGAGGAACCCATCGACCTAGAGGAGGTCGCCAGTGCCCTTTCCTCTCCCGAACTCGGGGCAATCCTTACCTTCGTCGGGACCGTGCGGGGGATAGAGGACGGGGAGCGGATCTCGTACCTGGAGTACGAGGCCTACGAGGAGATGGCGAAGGAGGAACTCCTTGCGATCTGCCGGGAGATCAAGGCCCGCTGGCCCACGGTGCAGAGGGTGGCGTTCGTGCACCGGATCGGCCGGGTGGGTGTGGGGGAGGCGGCGGTGGCAATCGGGGTGTCCGCCCCCCACCGGGAGGAGACCTTCCCCGCCCTGGCCTACGCGGTGGACCGGCTGAAGGAGACGGTGCCCATCTGGAAGAAACAGGTAGGGGAGAAAGGAGCGCGATGGAAGCCGGCGAAGTGACAGGGATGTACCCCATGCTTTCCGTGGAAGAAGCCCTGGGGCGGGTCCTATCTGCGATCTCACCGCTACCGGAGGAGAGGATCCCCATCCTCGAGGCGTTGGGGAGGGTGACGAGCCGCGACGTCAAGGCTGCCTATGACATCCCGCCCCATGCCAACTCCGCCATGGACGGCTACGCCGTGCGGGCCGCCGATACCTGCGATGCCACCCCCGAAAGGCCGGTGCGGCTGCGGGTGATCGGGGAGGTGGCGGCAGGCTACGTCCCCGAGGTCCAGGTCGTCCCGGGGACGGCGGTCAGGATCATGACCGGGGCTCCCATCCCCGCCGGGGCGGACGCGGTGGTGCGGTTTGAGTGGACCAGGAAGGAGGGGGAGCACATCCTGGTGGAGCGGGCCGTGCCTCCGGGGCAGGACGTCCGGCCCGCCGGGGAGGACGTGCGGGCAGGGGAGCTCGTCATCCCAGCCGGGACCCGCCTTCGCCCCCAGGAGCTCGGGATGCTGGCCTCCCTGGGCCATGGGGAGGTGTGGGTGCACCGCCGGCCCCGGGTGGGGATCCTGGCCACCGGCGACGAGCTCGTGGGGATAGGGGAGCCCCTGGCCCCAGGGAAGATCCGCAACGCCAACTCCTACTCCAACTACGCCCAGGTGCTCAGGTACGGGGGGGAGCCGGTCCTCCTCGGGGTGGCCCGGGACCGGGAGGACGACATCGCCGAAAGGCTCCGGGCGGGCCTGGCCGATGGGGTGGACCTCCTCCTCGTCTCAGGTGGCGTCTCAGTGGGGGACTTCGATGTGGTGAAGCGGGTCCTGGCCGCGGAGGGAAAGATCGAGTTCTGGCGCGTGCGCATGAAGCCCGGAAAACCCTTGGCGTTTGGGTTCCTGGGGATGGAGGGCCAGCAAGTTCCGGTGATCGGGATGCCCGGGAACCCCGTCTCGGCCATGGTCTCCTTTGAGATCTTCGCCCGCCCGGCCATCCTGGCCCTGCAGGGCGCCCGGGACCTGGAGCCCCTTTCCGTCATCGCTACCTTTGCGGATGCGGTCCCCCGAAAGGATGGCCGCCGACACTATCTCCGGGTGCAACTTGAGGAGCGGGACGGGGAGCTCTTCGCCCACCTCACCGGGGATCAGGGCTCGGGGATCCTGTCCTCCATGGTCAAGGCAGACGGGCTGGCGATCATTCCTGAGGACTGGGACCACGTGGAGCCCGGGGCACAGGTGCGGGTGATCCTCTTACGGCCGTGAAAGGGGGGATGGTGCCGATCCGCGTTGGAATCCTTACGGTAAGCGACCGGTCTTTTAGGGGGGAGAGAGAAGATGAAAGCGGCCCCCTGATCCGCAAGATCGTGCAGGAGCACCTGGGGGCGGAGGTAGCAGCCCAGGCGGTGGTTCCAGACGAGGAGGAGGCCATCGTTACCCTCCTTGTAAAGTGGTGTGACGAACTTTCCCTGGATTTGGTCCTCACCACCGGGGGTACGGGCTTTGCCCCCCGGGACGTGACCCCGGAGGCCACCCGCCGGGTGATCGAGAGGGAGGCCCCCGGGCTCCCCGAGGCGATGCGGATGGAAGGGTACAAGAAAACCCCCCATGCCCTGCTCTCCCGGGGGGTGGCCGGGATCCGAGGGCGCACCCTGATCGT
>JAGGRX010000087.1 GCA_021159405.1 Candidatus Bipolaricaulota bacterium
TCGAACGGCTGAGCAGGATCGATCGCTTCCCCTAGTACCACGATCGCGGCCACCGGAGTCATGGCCGGGATGTTCCCGGACAGGAAATCCCCCTCGATGGGGACTACAGAGTCAGGACTCAAGGTGACCATGGCATCGCCTTGGGCGAACCAGATGGCCCCTGGATCGAAGCCCGCCCCGGCCTCGGAATACCCCCAGATCATGACCGCGTTCTGCCCCACATAGGGGGCGATGGCCTGAGCGATTTCGGGCCGAACGTTGGAGCTCAGCGTCCGCTCGTCGATGTATACGAACACAAGCAGGAACTTCTGCCCTCCCTGCTCCACGGTCAGCATCGCCACAAGGTCGGGCTCAAGCCCCGTCTGGGCAAGGACCTGCTCCAAACTCTGCCCGAACGCCACCACCCCCAGGAGCAAACCCAGGACTGCCAGCACCCTGCCGCAACGCCTCATGTCACTGCCCACACCACCAAGCGGCGAAAACCCCGAGCCACACGAACCAGAAGAACGCAAGCAGCCACCAACCGCAGCACATACGTTCCACCTCCTTGCAACTTGGGTTTGCTTGGCCACTATAGCACTTCCCAGGACCGGCGGCAAGTATCCCCCGTTACATTGTGGCCCCGGCCGATTGGCCACTATAATGACCTGCCATGCTGAAAAGGATAGTCGCCATCGTATCTTTACTCCTGGTTGCGTTAAGTGGGGTTGCCGGCCCCCTGCGGGTGTCTCTACCCCCGCTCATGGGCGCGGTTCCCGTGGCGTTGGGGGCCGCCTGGGGGATGTTCGCCGAGGAGGGTGTGGAAGTTCAGCTTCTCCCCTTGGCCAGCCAGCGGGATCGCCTCATGGCGTTTCAGGCTGGCCAGATCGACGCCATGGTCACCGACCTTACCTCGGCCATCATGCTCGCGGCCCAGATGCCCGGTGAAGTAGCCATCCTGAGCACCGCCTATTACCCCACCTCAAACCACCCCCCACATCTCGCCCTCATCACTCAGGACTATTCGAACATAGATGACCTCGCCGACCTTGTCATGGAAGCGAAGGGGGCAGTCCGGATCGCTGTCCCCAGGCAGTCCGACCTGGAGTTCGCCTTGGATAAGCTGTTCGCCTCTCAGGGCCTCGAGCCCCCGGAGGATGCCTACATCGGCCAGGACGACCTGCTCGTCAACGCCAGCTGGGTGCTGTTTGGGATGGTGAAGTGTGGGGTGTTCCCTCAGCCGTACGTGGATTATCTCCTCAATTATGAGTACGAGGGGAAGCCTCAACTCACCGTGCTTTCGGACTTCTCCGGCATCCCCATCCCCCCCAGTGTCATCGTGTTTCGTCGGCCAGTGCTAGCTAGCCGGGTTTCGGAGGTGGACGCCTTCTTCCGAGCCGTCCATAAAGCGGTGGCTCGGATCAACGGGGCCAATTATGAGGAACTTTTGGAGATTGGGTGGCACATGGCGACAGAGTTGTTTTTCCCAGGGCTGAGCCCTGAAGACCTGACGCCTGAGGGCAGGAAGCAAGTGGAAGCCGCAATTGAAAAGATTCACGTCCCGAAGTTCCCCGAGCCCGGCCCTGTGCCCAGGGAGGTGTTCGAACTGGTGAGGACTTGGGCGGAGGGCAAGGGCTACCTCGCAGGTAGCCTGGATTACAACCAGGTGGTCGCGACAGTAGGTCCATGATCGAGGTCGAGGGGCTCACCGTCTCCTATGGCGCCGGGAGGCGCACCGTCCTCGCCCTGGAGGAGGTTTCCTTAACGGTTGCCGAGGGGGAGCTTGTGGCCATAGTAGGGCCCTCGGGCTGCGGGAAGTCAACGTTGCTTTTTGCCATGGATGGGCTCATCCGCCCTACCCAGGGCGTCGTTCGCATCGGGGGAAAAGAGGTGCGAGGGATCCGGAGGGATGTAGCCTTGATCCTCCAGGACGCTGGCCTCCTCCCCTGGAAGACGGTGCTGGCCAATGCGGAGCTCGGCCTTCGGATTCAGGGGCGGCGTGGTGATGTCCGGGAGGTCTTGGCACAACTGGGGCTGGCGGGGTTCGAGCACCGCTACCCGGGAGAGCTTTCCGAGGGGATGCGCCGTCGGGTGGGGATCGCCCGGGCCCTGGCCCTACATCCCAAGGTCTTCCTCATGGACGAGCCCATGGCAAACCTCGATTCCATAACCCGGCAGCGGATCCAAAACCTGATCCTGGAGCTTTGGCAGAGGCTCCACTTCACCGGGGTGCTCGTCACGCACGACGTCGAGGAGGCAGTCTTCTTGGGGCAGCGGATATTCGTGTTCAGCCCCCGCCCCGGGCGGGTGGTCGAGGTTATCGATAACCCTGGGGTAGGCACAAGCGACTACCGGGACTCAGACCAGTTCCTGGCCCGGGTGCACCATTTGCGCAAGGCGCTGGTGGGAAGCGCAACATGAGGCGGGTAGCTCAGTACGTGGCTGCGGCGCTGGCGGTGCTTCTCATCTGGGAGGTGGTTTCCCTTTCGCTTCTTGCCGTGCGCGGACGGGTCATCCTCCCCACCCCGGTGACCACGATCCGGGCGGGCATCCGCGACTTCGGGGAGCTCTCCTCTGCTTTTGGGGCTTCCGCCCTCCGTTTCCTGATCGCGCTCTCCATCGCCTTCGCACTCGGCCTTCCAATCGGCCTTGCCGTGGGTTTTGAGCGGACCTTGTATCAGACACTGTCACCCCTCATCTACCTGACCTATCCCATCCCTCCGGTGGCGCTTTTGGTGTTCCTGTACCTTGCGTTTGGGGTGGGGGAGGCGGTGAAGATCGTGGTGGTCACTTGCGCCCTGTTCTTCCAGGTGGTGGTGGCCGCCCAAGGGGCGGCCCGCGGCATCCCAAGGAGCTATATCACCGCCGTCCGCTCTGCCGGGGCGAGCCGCTGGCAGCTCTACCGCCATGTGGTGATCCCGGCCACGCTTCCGGAAGTCCTCACTGCAGCCCGGGTGTCGGTGGGACTGGGGATCACCATGCTCTACATCGTGGAGACCAAACTGGGGCTTGCCGGGGGGCCAAGAACAGGCCTGGGTAGGTTCATCGAGTACTACGCGTTCCGGCCCGAGCTTTCCTTGGCCGGCGTGGTGGGCCTCTCCCTCTTGGGGCTTATGTTTTACGCCTTTCTCGAGTTCCTTGAGCGGTGGCTGTGCCGCTGGAAGCATCTAGGAGGACCTGGTGGACCTTAAGCGGGTTCTGTTTGTTTACAACGCGGAGAAGGCGGGGGCGGAAGATGCTGCCCGCACCGGGGCAAGTTGGTGCAGGAAGCGGGATATTCAAGCCCAAATCACCTCCCGCCAGCGGTTTTCCGCCGAAGCGGTTGACCTGGTGGTGGCAATCGGCGGGGATGGCACCCTTCTCAGGGTGGCAACGGTCCTCTATCCCAGGGAGATCCCCATCCTCGGAGTCCATATGGGTTCCCTCGGCTTCCTCGCCGCCTGCGAGGCGAGCGCGATCGAGCAGGCCTTGGAAAAGCTCCTCAGCGGCAGGGAGCACGTGGAAGCGCGCCTGCGCCTGGAGTTGATGGGAACTGGGGCCACGGCCTTGAACGACGTGGCAGTGCTGGGCACCCCGGATAGCCGGTTTACGGAAATTGAGGTATGGTCTGGGGATGAGCTGGTGATGGGCTTTGCCGGAGATGGGGTCTTGATTGCTACCCCCACCGGGGCCTCGGCCTACGCCCTGGCCTGCGGCGGCCCGGTGGTCCATCCGCATGCCGAGTGTTTGCTCATCGCTCCCGTTGCCCCACACCGGCTTGACATCCGCCCGGTGGTTCTCCCTGCGAAAAGCGAGGTCAGGGTGCGGGCCCGTTATCCCGCGGAGGTGTGGATGGATGGGGATCGGGTAATGCAGCTCCAAGGCGGGGAGGAGGTGGGGGTAAAGCCCGCCCCTGCACCCACGCTTTTGGTCAGCTTCCCTGATGAACAGCCGTTCTTTTCCCGGCTCAGGCGTAAGCTCGGAGGATCTGGAAAGGAGGGGTTTTGAATATTGAAGCGCTTCTGGAGGAGGGATTGGCGCTCAGGATGGCCGACGATGTTGAGCTTGTCGCCATCCGAGCCCGGGAGGAACTGACCCGGTTTACCGGCGGGAGGATCCACCAGAACGTGGCCACCGCCGACACTGTGCTCTATGTGCGGGCCTGGGTGGAGGGGAAGTTCGGCGTGGCGGAGACGAACGACCTCAGCCCTGAAGGGCTCAAGGAGGCGTTGAAGCAGGCGGTGAAGATCGCTCGGGCGCAGAGTTCCCCGGCCGGGTACTGTCCCCCTGAGCCCAAGCCGATTGTCGCTGTGGCGGCGTGCGACGAGGCCACCTGGGCTGCCACCCCTGAGGAAAGGGCAGCGCTTGTGGCGCGGGCCGTGAAGGAGCCAAACGCCTTGGGGTTTAACGCTTCCGGTTCCCTGTCCACCGGGGGGAGGGAGGTGTGGGTGCTCTCCTCCCGGGGGGTGGAGGCCCATCATCGCGGCTCCCAAGTCCAGTTCATCACGGTCATCATGGGGAAGGAGCAGGGCTCGGGCTATGCGGAGTTTTCGTCCATGCGGCTGGCTGACCTCCAGCCGGAGGAGGTGGCGGCCCGGGCGCTCAAAAAAGCCGCCGATTCCGAAAAGCGCATCCCGATCGAGCCCGGGGAGTACACGGTAGTGCTGGAGCCTCCGGCCGTGGCCACGCTACTTGGGATGATGTCCCACATGGGCTTTTCCGCCCGGGCGGTCCTCGAGGGCCGGAGTTTTTTGTGCGACCGGTTTGGGGAAAAGCTTGCCTCCGAGCTTGTCACCGTCTACGACGACGGCCTGGACGAGCGCATCCTGCCCTTGCCGTTTGACTTTGAAGGGATGCCGAAAAAGAGGGTTTTCTTCTTGCGGGAGGGGGTAGCAGAGGGGGTGGTACACGACTGCCGTACGGCGGCCCTGATGAAAACGGAAACCACCGGGCATGCCCTGCCTCCGCCTTCCGGGGCCCACTCCCCCATGCCGCTGCACGTGATCATGGCCCCGGGCAGCGCAACATGGGAGGAGCTGGTCGGCGGGGTAGAGCGGGGATTGCTTGTGACCCGGTTCCACTACGCCCGGCCCGTGGACCCCAGGCGGGCGGTGATGACCATGATGACCCGCGACGGCACGTTCCTCATCGAGGATGGCAAGGTCACGCAGGCGGTGGAGGACCTCAGGGTTACGGAGTCCGGCCTCAGGGCACTGGCGGAGGTGGAGGCCGTGGGCCGGGACTTGTCCCTGATAACCGGGGGCGAGGGCGTTGGAGGTTACCTCGTACCCCCTGTACGGATCGCCCGCTTCACGTTCACCGGCAGGACGGAGAGGGCATGATATAGCGACCTAGAGGCCTAATTCGCTTCGGCAAGTCCCTCCCAGGCCCGGAGATAGGCCGCAAAGTCCCCTTGGGAGAAGAGGACCATCCGCACCTCGGAGAGCCCCCCGGGGTGCTTTTCCAGGAACTCGCGAATCGCCCTCAGGGCCACCGGAGCCGCCTTTTCCACCGGGTAGCCGTAGACCCCGGTGGAGATGCTGGGGAAGGCGATGGTCTTTATCCCGCGAGCGACTGCCAGCTCAAGACACGAACGGTAGGCCTTTGCCAAAAGCTCGGGCTCCCCTTTGTCCCCGCCGTGCCAGACCGGGCCCACGGTGTGGATGACCCACTTGGCCGGCAGGTTCCCCCCTGGGGTGATGACCGCTTCCCCGGTGGCAAGCGGCCCCTTTTCCCTGCGGATGGCCGCCGCGGCCTTCGTCACCTCCGGTCCCCCGGCCCGGTGGATGGCCCCGGACACCCCACCTCCCGGCGTGAGCTCCCGGTTGGCCGCGTTGACGATCGCCTCCACCTCCTGTGTGGTGATGTCCCCTTGAAGAAGCACAAGGCGGGTTTTCCCGATCGTTGTTTCATAGCGCTCGCCCGACACGGTTCCCCCTTTCCAACGGAAACTCGACACTCATTATAGCCTTGTGCCAGGACTTTTTCGGTTGGGCGCAGCTTGGGTTCCAGGGTATAGTGATCTTATGCGCGTTGGTTACCTGCAGTTTGAGCCGCGTTTTGGCGAGGTGAACAGGAACCTTGAGCGTGCACTTGCCCTCATGGGAAGTGAGAGGGCCGATCTTTGGGTCCTGCCCGAGCTTTTCTCCACCGGGTATCTCTTCACCTCCCGGGCGGAAGTCGAAGGGCTTGCCGAGCCGGTTCCCGACGGGCCCACCATCCAGGGGCTCCTCCGGTTCGCCCGGGATCGGGGGTGCTACATCGCGGCTGGTCTGGCCGAGCATACCCCAAAAGGGCCCTATAACTCCGCGGTCCTGGTGGGGCCGGAAGGGCTCCTCCTCCACTACCGCAAGGCCCACCTCTTCTACCGGGAGAAGGAATGGTTCCTGCCCGGGGACACCCCGTTTCCCGTTGCAGATATAGATGGGGTGCGGGTAGGGCTCATGATCTGCTTCGACCACCTGTTTCCCGAGGCGGCGCGCACCCTGGCCCTGAAAGGGGCACAGATCATCGCCCACCCGGCGAACCTCGTCCTCCCAGGGGTGGCCCAGCTCACCACCAGGGTGCGGGCCCTGGAGAATCGGGTGTTCGTCGTGACGGCCAACCGCGTCGGAACGGAGGCCCGGGGTGGGGAAACCCTCCACTTCACCGGGGAGTCGCAGATCGTCTCACCCCAGGGCGAGGTCCTCGCGAAATCCCCACCGGAAGGGGAGGAGGCAGTGGCGGCGGAAATCGATCCAGATGTGGCGTGCGAAAAGCACATCAA
>JAGGRX010000161.1 GCA_021159405.1 Candidatus Bipolaricaulota bacterium
CCCCAGCTTAGCCATCACCGTCCATTCAAAGACCGGCCCGATGTATCAATCACGGATCGAGGAGGTCGCCCGTGAGGTGCT
The DNA here is from genome assembly GCA_021159405.1 of Candidatus Bipolaricaulota bacterium. Lineage (GTDB taxonomy): Bacteria > Bipolaricaulota > Bipolaricaulia > Bipolaricaulales > Bipolaricaulaceae > 64-32. The sequence continues at coordinate 82 of JAGGRX010000161.1, forward strand.
CTCCCGATACGGAATTGCCCAGGCAGAGGTGGAGATAAAAGAGCAAGGCGCCTACGACCACGTGATCGCAGCCCGCCTGGAGGGGGCGCTCCTGCGGGCCACCGGGGGAGGGGAGGTCTTCCATCACCCCGTTCCCCTGCGAGGGGAGCGCAAGGCCAGCCCCCACGATCGATTGCGCCGCACGCGCCTTTACGTGCCGGGGAACAACGCCCGGCTCCTTGCCTTCTGCGACACCTTCGACGCCGACTGTCTGCTGTTTGACCTGGAGGACGCCGTTCCCCCGGAGGAGAAGGACGCCGCCCGGTTCCTGGTACGGCGGGTGCTTGCCACTATGGACTTCGGCGACACAGAGCTTTGGGTGAGGATAAATCCGCTGGATCGGGGTGGGGAGGAGGACCTCAAGGTTATTCTCGGAGGAAGACCGCATGGGATCTGTCTTCCCAAAGCCGAGTCGCCGGTCCAGGTCACGGAGCTCGCCGGGATCCTCTATGAGCTTGAAGGCCGCTACGGCCTCCCCTGGCGGGTGTGGATCATGCCCATCATCGAGTCCCCGCGGGGGGTGGCTGCCGCCTTCGAGGTCGCCCAGGCTTCAGAGCGGGTGGTGTGTCTTGCCTTCGGGGCCGAGGATTACGTCCGCGAGGTGGGCTGTAGCCGGTCTTGGGAGGCGCTCCTTTGGGCCAGGTCCCAGCTTGTGGCCGCGGCCAAGGCTGCCGGGATTCAGGCTTCAGACACGGTTTACCCGGACGTCGAAGACGAGGAGGGCCTGCGGGAGGAGACGCTCCGGGTCCGGGCCCTGGGGTTCGACGGCAAGGGGGTGATCCACCCCCTGCAGATCAGGCCGGTGCACGAGGCCTTCGCTCCCACGCCGGAGGAGCTTGCCTGGGCTAAAGGGGTCGTGCAGGCGGCCGAGGAGGCAAAGGCCAAAGGTCTAGGGGCGGTGGCCTACAAAGGGAAGATGGTGGATCGGCCGGTGCTGCGGCGGGCCGAGCGCGTCCTGGAGCTAGCCCGGCAGCTGGGGATGGAGGTGAAGGATGCCGCGTAACGCTGTGGGACGGGAGATTCCAGAGGAGATAGCGGGAAAGGCGCTGCGGCCGTTCCAAGGGGCATTCGCCACCGTGCCCCAGGGTCGGAAGGCCGCTGGCCCTTTAAAGACGATCCGGCCCGGCGCGAACAAGGTCGTCCCCAGCCTGGAGGAAGCCATCAAAAACTCCGGTCTCAAAAGCGGGATGACGATTTCCTTCCATCACTCCTTCCGGAACGGCGACCGCCTAGTCATGCAGGTGGTGGAGACGTGCGGGCGCCTTGGGATCGGGGACCTGCGCCTCTTCCCCACCGCCCTGTTTCCCTGCCATGAGGGCCTCATCCCCTACATCGAGCAAGGGGTGGTGACCCGGATTGAGGGCTCAATGAACGGGCCGGTGGGGGCGTTTGTCTCCCAGGGGGGGAAGCTCCGAGAGCCGGCGGTGCTCCGCTCCCATGGGGGCAGGTGGCGGGCAGTCGAATGCGGCGAGGTGAAGATCGATGTGGCGTTCATCGCCGCCCCCTGCGCCGACCCCTACGGGAACGCCAACGGCCTCTGTGGCCCCAATGCCTGCGGCCCCATCTCCTTCATGGTGATCGACTCCTGGATGGCCGACCACGTGATCGTGGTCACCGATAATCTCGTGCCGTACCCGGCCATCCCCCCGGAGATCGAGCAGGGGTACGTGGACCAGGTGGCCCTGGTGGACCAGGTAGGGGATCCGGCCGGGATCGTGTCCGGCACCTTGAGGATCACCCGCTCCCCCACGCAACTTAAGATCGCGCGCCTCGCGGTGGACGCCGTCAAGGCGGCTGGCCTGATCCGGGACGGGATGGGCTTTCAGGCTGGGGCCGGGGGGATCTCCCTTGCCGCCACGGACTTTTTGGCGCGGGAGATGAGGAAGGCCGGGGTCAAGGCGGCGTTCGCCATCGGCGGGGTCACCCGGTTCCTGGTGGACATGTTCCGGGAGGGACTGGTAGAAGTGATCCTGGACGGTCAGGCCTTCGACCCTGAATCCATCTCCTCCCTCCGGGAGGACGTGCGTCACCAGATCATCACCCCCGGCTTCTACGCCGATTACAACTCCCTGGGCTGCGCCACCTACATGCTGGACTTCGCCTTCCTTGGCGGGACAGAGGTGGACCTTGACTTCAACGTGAACGTGAACACCCACTCCGACGGCCAGCTCCTCCACGGGATCGGGGGCCACCAGGACGTGGCGGCCGGGGCCAAGGTGACCTTGATCACCATCCCCACCATCCGGGGGAGGATCCCCACCATCCGGGAGCAGGTGACCACGGTGACCACCCCCGGGGAGGTGGTGGACCTCATCGTCACCGAGCGGGGGATCGCGGTAAACCCCCGCCGACCGGACCTCAAGGAGGACCTGAAACGCGCCGGGCTTCCGGTGCGGGAGCTTTCGGAGATGAAGGCTGAGGCTGAGCGCCTGGTGGGGGAGGCCAAGCGCCCGGTCTTCGGCGACGAGCCCGTGGCCGTCATCCAGTGGCGGGACGGCACGGTGATCGACATCGTACGTAAGGTGGAGGGGTGGCAATGAGTGATGAAATTCGCATGGTGCTTCCCGAGGTAGACTGGATAGAGGACGAGGGGCTGCGCGAGGCCGTGGTCCGTACCTATACCCGGGCTCTAAAGGAGGGCGGCTGGACCCCGGAGGACCTGACGCGGATGCCGTTCACCCTGGTCAAGGACACGGACATCTCCTACGCGGACCACGTGCGGGCGGTGACCCGCATCGCCCGGGCGGTGTATGACGTGTTTAAGGACCTGTTCGGGGGGCGGATCCGGCTGGACCGGGACGTGCTCCTCGCCGGGGCCCTGCTCCACGACGTGGGAAAGCTCGTGGAGATGGAGAAAAAGGATGACGGGTATCAGAAGTCCGCTGGGGGAAAGGTGTTAAGACACCCGTTCTCCGGGGTGGCCTTGGCAAGCCAAGAGGGACTCCCGCCTGAGGTACTGCACATCATCGCCGTCCATTCAAAAGAGGGGGATCCCTACCCCCGCACCCCGGAAGGCGTGATCGTTCACCACGCGGACTTCATCTGCTTCGAGACAGTGAGAGGGTAGTCACGCTGTGGTTTAGAGGGGGTGGTGGTTATGGCGTTTAAGGCCCTTTTCATCGCCCATGCGCCCGATGCGGAGGTCGACAAACACCGATGTGTCATCGAAACCCCCCATTATTACAAGCTGTTCGTTGCGGTGGTCAGAGACCAGCGGGAGGCGCTGGAGGTATGTCGGAGGGCGGTTGCCGAAGAGGGCATCCATGCGGTTATCCTCTGCCCGGGGTTCACGCATAAGGAAGTGGCGGAGATATCGCAGGCGGTCGGAGAAGGCGTGGGCGTTTTCGTGGCCAGGGGGGATGGCCCAAGCCATAACGCCTCCCGGGAAGCCCGGAGAAGGGAGGGGTTGATAAGGGGAGGATGAGCCTTTTCCATGGCGGCCCGTGAAGCGAGGGTGGTGGATCTAATTTGGGGAGGGATGACATGGGGAAGACGTTTGCGGAGAAGGTCCTGGCAAGGAAGGCCGGCCTGTCGGAAGCGGTGCCCGGCCAGATCGTGGAGGTGACGCCCGATCTTGGGATGTCCCACGACAACACCGCCGCCATCCGTCGTATCTTTGCTAAGCTAGGGCTCGATCGAGTGAAGGAACCCGAAAGGTTCGTGGTGATCCTGGACCATGTGGTGCCAGCTGCCCAAGTCCAGTACGCAGAAAACCATAAGGATATCAGAGAATTCGTGCGCGAGCAGGGGATCCGATTCTACGATGTGGGCCGGGGGATTTGCCACCAGGTGGTGGTGGAGGAGGGCCTGGCCCGGCCAGGGGACCTGATCCTGGGGGCGGACTCCCATACCACCACCTACGGGGCCCTGGGAGCCTTCTCCGCCGGGATCGGCCGCTCGGAGATGGCGGCCCTTTGGGCCACCTCAAAGCTCTGGCTCAAGGTCCCCAGCACCATCCGGATCGAGCTTTACGGCAGGCTCCCCGAGCTGATTACGGCCAAGGATGTGATCCTATACCTGATTGGAAAGCTCGGCGCCGATGGGGCCCTGTACCGGTCGGTGGAGTTCGCCGGCCCCCTGGTGGAGGGGATGTCGATCTCAGAGCGTCTGGTCCTTTCAAACATGGCGGCCGAGATGGGGGCCAAAAACGGCTACATCGCCCCGGACGAAGTGACCTTCGAGTACCTCAAAGGCCGCGTTGAAGGAGATTACGAGCCCATCTACCCCGACCCCGACGCGAATTACGAGGAGGTCCTCAGGTTCGACCTCTCCGACCTCTCCCCCCAGGTGGCTTGCCCTCACACGGTGGATAACGTAGTCCCCATCGAGGAGGTGGCGGGGAAGCGCGTGGACCAGGTGCTCCTCGGCACCTGCACCGGTGGTCGCCTCGCGGATCTGCGTTTGGCTCTGGAGGTGATGGGGGGGCGTCCTGTGGCCGAGGGGGTGCGGATGCTGGTGCTTCCCGCCTCCCGGGAGGTTTACGTTAAGGCGGCGGAAGAGGGCCTGCTCAAGAAATTTGCCGAGGCCGGAGCGCTGGTCCTGAACCCGGGGTGCGGGCCGTGCCTTGGGGCGCATCAGGGGGTGCTCGCGCCGGGGGAGGTTTGTCTTTCCACCTCAAACCGCAACTTTAAGGGCCGCATGGGCTCGCCCGAAGCCGAGATTTACCTTGCCTCCCCGGCCGTGGCCGGGGCCACCGCTGTGACCGGCGAAATCTGCGACCCCCGCTCGCTCAGCTGAACGCAAGAGGGGACCTACTCAGGGATCGGACGCGTTGACCCCTCCTTGAGGCGTACCTATAATGAAGCGTCAGGCGGCGTAGCCAAGTGGCAAGGCGAGGGACTGCAAATCCCTTATTCCCCGGTTCGAATCCGGGCGCCGCCTCACAAAACCGGTTGACCGGTATACCGGTGCACCGAAGTTTGGGTGGTTAGCTCAGTCTGGTAGAGCGCATGCTTGACGTGCATGAGGTCGCAGGTTCGAGTCCTGCACCACCCACCAGCTCGGGGGATCGGTCGACAAGCGCCGGGATAGCGGCCTCCACATCCGCCCCTCAAGGCCGGGCAATCCTGCGGGAGTTTAGGAACTGCGGACCTGCCAAGGATAACGGAACGTGCACGCAAGCTCGCCATCAGGGGCATACAGGTATGCCATATCTCCACCGTTGTCCCACATTAGGTAGCCGAACCAATTGAGGATAACCCGGGAGCTGCCGCAGCCCTGGCGCGTCTTGCGTTCGGGCTTGGGGATTCCCGGTCCGGTCCTGACTACGAGAACGCCACCAGGGGGCAAATGACAGCTCGGCCCAAGGGCCTCTTTAAACGCGATCACGTTCCGTCCCCTCCCGCCCTGCTCCCACTTTTTGTGGGCGCTTTCATCCATCAAAATCCAATCATCCCCAAGTTCGATGTCTGTCTCCCCTCGGCTTATGAGGTAAACCTCCTCCACGTCGCCCCAAAACCGGATTCCAGCTATGATAAGGTCCTGATTTGGGCAGAACTGAGGAAGCTCCCATAGCCCCCGGCGGTCAAAGGCGGCCTCGAGTTGCGCCTCCTGGAGCGGGTCCGCGTAGCGGACCGGGAAACACCCCGCAGCCAGCTCCCGATCCACCACCTCCCGTACGTCCAGCATGGCCAGCCCTTCCCTGACCAGCGCCACCTGCACGGGGGCGGTTTGCAGCGTCTCCGCGAATACCCAGGAAAGGAGCCTTCCGTCTCTGTCCCTAAGGAAGCCCTCTCCCTGGGGCTCCACCTCCAGCCATACCTCCTTCCCCTGGACCAACACGCTATTGCGCTCCCGGGCTTCTTCGGCCAGGGGTGCCCCCTCATCCGGGGCGTCTATCCCCACGTACCGCACGGTGTCTTTTGTTCCATCGGGTAGACGCACTTGTATGGAATCGCCGTCGATAACTTGGATCACCCAACAGGGACCGATCACGTAAGAGGGGGTTTGTACACACTGGGAGGTCCCGAGCGCGGCTAAGGACAGCACTAACACCAAGATCGCCCAGACACGCAGCATTTCCCCGCCACCTCCTGGGAAGAGATCTCAAGTGAACCCTAGCGCTTGCCCCGGTCCAGGGCAAGCCCAGACCACTGGATGAGCTTTGCGTCTTCGTGTCGTGGTGGTGAAATGGCCTAACGATTTCGGTCGGCGATCAGGCGCAGGCCTTCCAGGGTGAGCCAGGGGTCCACCTCCTGGATCTCCTCCACCAGGGGGGCGATGAGGGGGGCGTGGCCCCCGGTGGCGACCACCCGCGGCTCCCCTCCGAGCTCGGCCACAAGCCTCCCGATGAGCTCCCTCACCAGGCCCACGTAGCCGAAGACGAGGCCGGACTGCATGGCCTCAAGGGTGTTCTTCCCCAGGGCGCGGGAGGGTGGCTCAAGCGGCGCCTCGGGCAGCAGGGCCGCCCTGTGGGCCAGGGCCTCGGCCGCCACCCCAAGCCCGGGGGCGATGGCTACCCCCACCAAGGCCCCCGGCTCCTTC
>JAGGRX010000058.1 GCA_021159405.1 Candidatus Bipolaricaulota bacterium
ATGATCTTCAGGAACGGCTGAGGGCGCTGGGAGCCGACAGGCTGGCCGAGGAGCTGGCCAGACTGGCCTACCGCAACGACGAGGTCTACGCCGCGGTGGAGCGCCTTATCTCCTCCCCAGAGGAGAACCGAGAACGGTTCCTCAACCGGCTGGGCAGGCTCCGGCGAAGCAGGAAATTCTATGACTGGCGGACCACCCCCGAGCTCGCGGGGGAGCTGGAGGGGATGCTGGAGGATCTCCGCGCTGCACGTCCTGAACCCAAAGAGGGGCTGGAACTCCTGGCCAGGTTCTACGCCTGCGACGGTCGCACCCTGGAACGCTGCGACGACTCGGGAGGTTGGGTGGGGTCCGTCTTCTCCGAAGCGGCGGCGAAGCTGTTCGCCGAGTTCGCCCAGCGCTGTGAGGACAAGGCCTGGGTGGCGGACCTGGTGTTTCAGCTATTCCTGGAGGACGATTACGGAGTGCGTTATGGCCTTCTCACCCGCGCCACCAGCTACCTCCCCGAGGAAGAAATAAGGAAGCTCGCGACCAGGCTCCTGGAATGGGCCAGGGAGAACCCGGAGCAAGCCTTCCACTGTTGCGGTGGAGCAGAAACCCTGGCCCGGGCCATCAAGGACCCCCGCCTATTCGAGCGGGCCGCCCTAGCCGCCCAAGACTCCCCTTTTCCAGGGATATTCCTCCAGATCGCCGAGGTCTATCTGGAAGCGGGAGAGCCGGAGGAAGCCCTGGAGTGGCTGCAGCGGACCCAACCCCGCTGGGACGAAGACACGTACGACTCGCTTCTGTACCGGGCTTACGAACAGCTGGGCGAACGGGAGAAGCTGGCCGAGGTAGCCTGGCGTATGTTCACCCGGAACCGCTCTCTAGACACGCTGGAGGCCCTTCTGCGGGCCATCGGCGAGGACCAGCGGGAGGCGGTGCTAGAGGAACAAGTAAAGGAGATCCTCAACTCGACTAAGTTTTCCTACAAAGACGCCTCGTTCTTGGTGCAGGTAGGACGGCTGGCTGAAGCGGAGGAGTACCTGCTCCGCCATCGGGACAAGCTGAACGGGGACCTTTACTCCACCCTGCTCCCCTGGGCGAAGGCACTGGAGCAGGGGGGCTACCCCCTGGGGGCCACCGTAGTCTATCGGGCGCTGTTGGAGTCAATACTGGACCGGGCGATCACCAAGTACTACCACCACGGGGTGCGGTACCTTAAAAAGCTGGAAACACTGGCCGAGGGGATCCGGGATTGGAAAGGGGTGACCCCGCATGGGGAGTATTTTGCGGGGCTCCGGGAAGCCCACAAGCGTAAGCGGAGCTTCTGGGGCAAATACGAAGGGCGATAAGCTCCCCACTTGCCGGGGCCAAAGCTGGGGATACCCTTTCTCTGCGGCAAATCGAGTAGATAAGGAGGGATGATGACGGGAAAGACCTTGCTTCTGGTCGTCCTCCTGGCGTTAGGGACGGGGTTGGTGGGGGGACTCATCGGGGTGGCCCTGTTCTCGAGAGGCGATACCGAGCTAGCGGAACGGGTCGACGACTTGACGGCCCGACTGGAGGCCGTGGAGAACAGCACGAACTCCGCCGCCGCCCAACTGGATGAGCTCTCGGCTTCCCAGAAGCGGCTGGAGGATGCGGTGGGCGAGCTCCAAGCCGGCCTCTCCGCGGTAGAGGAGAAGCTCGCCAGCGGGGTCTCGGCCGGCCCCCAGACCTCCTCGTCCCTGGCGGTGGCCTACGTGGACCTGACAGGCCTGATGGACGAGCTATTCCAATCGGTCCAAAACACGATTAGCTTCAAGGACCAAGAGCTGCAAGACCTGCGCCAAAAACACGAGTCCGGCGAGATCGACGACGAGACTTACAAAAAGGAATCCATGTCGGTGGAGGTAGAACTCCTGGCTGCTCGGCTAAACTGGGACCTGGGATTAATTGACAAAATGGCCGCCTCACCGGAATTTTCCGACCTCAAGCAGAGCCTACAGGAGCTGCGAAAAAAACTTCAACCACTCCAGGACCAGCTTGACGAGCTGAAAGGCGCCGCCGACCAAGGCGACCTTAACAGCTTCTTCGGCCTATACCAACAGCTGAGCACCTCCCTTCAGCAGCTGGATCAGCTTGTTTCTCAGGTGATTCAAGCCATGCTGGCCGACATCACCCAGGAGGTCGCCCAAGCCCAGGGCTATGCCCTGGTGCTCCGCAAGGAGGACGCCCTGTACCTAGACACCGAGCAGCTGGCGGACCTGACCCCTCAGGTCAAGGCCCGCGTGCCGGAGCTGTTCTCCCCTTAGAGCCAGGAGCGGAGCTCTTGAACCCCGGCAGAAATAAAAAATGGGCGCAGGGGCCCCATGCCTGCGCCCACTTCTCGTTCCTCAGAGGGAGCGAATCTCGCGGCGCATGAAGATCACGTATGAGATGCCAAAGCAGATCGAGCTCAGGGCGATCAGGCTTACGAGCTGCGGCCACACGATGAGGAGGGACTGGCCCAGGGGCAAGGGGTTGGTGGGGATGTCTTGTCGGGTGAGCAGCGTGGTGATACCCAAGCCCCGATAGCTCGGGATGAGTACGGCGCTGGTGGCCTCTTCGAACAGGGCCACCGGGGAGAACCGAAGCACCATGTCCCGAACCTCCTCGTGGTGCGCCCACACCTGGGCCGGGGAGTTCGGGCTCACCGGGGCCACCTGGTCGGCGATCAGCCCGGCCACCATGTACAGGAAAAGGGTAAAGAACAGCCACACGGCGATGGAGGCCAGGGCCGAGCTCGCTGCCTGACGGAAAACCACCGAAAACAGGACCCCCAAGGCAAGCCAAAAACCAAGGTATACAAGCCCGATCAGGAAGAAGACGAACATGCGCGACAGCTCCCCGCCATCGGGAGGAAAGCCAAGCGCATAAAGCCCAAGCCCGAGAATGATGAGGATGATCCCGGCCAGGCCCAGGGCCAACGTGGCAAGCCCAGCCAGGAACTTGCCGTTGATCCAGGAATCCCGGTAGATGGGCTGAGCCAAAACACGTGACGCCGTGCCCCGGGAGAACTCCGAGTTCACCGCATCAAAACCCAAAAGCACCCCGATCAGGGGGCCAAAGAAGGCGAGGAACGACAGGAACGAGGGAAGGCCCCCCGACCCTTGCGTGAACAGCCTCAGGTACACGTACGAGGAGTCCTGGGGAGGGCTTTCCCGCAGGGACTGACAAGCCAGGTAGACCGAAGTCCCGGCTACGATGAGGATGAGGAAGAACAGGATGATGAAGCGCTTGCTCCCGAAATAGTCCGCAAGTTCCTTCCAGAATACGACCCTCATGGCGAATCACTCCTGGAAATAGCGGAGGTAGATCTCCTCGAGGGTGAACGTCCGCTGGCGGAGCTCAAGAAGCTCCGCCCCCTCGTTCAGGATGGTGCGGGCTATGGCCCCCCGCACGTCCTCATCGCAGGCGACCACCAAACGTTCCCCCTCGAAGGTCACCTTACGCACCCCCTCCAGGGCCTCAAGGGCGGTGATAAGCCCCGGGCCGCCCCCCCGTACCTGGGCCTAGAATTCCAGCCCCTCCCCGGAGGTCTTGGCCGAAAGCTCATCCACGGTGCCCTCTGCCACCAGCTTCCCCCGGTGCATGATCCCCACCCGGTCACACACCCGCTGCACCTGGTGGAGGAGATGTGAAGAGAGCAAGACGGTCATCCCCCGCTCGTCCCGCATCCTCACGATCATGTCCAGGATCTGGCTCGCCCCCTCGGGGTCGATCCCGGTGGTGGGCTCATCCAAGATGGCAAGCCGCGGCTGCTTCACGAGCACATCGGCGATCCCCAGGCGCTGGCGCATGCCCCGGGAGTAGGTCCTGACCGGCCGGTCGGCCACCTCCGCCAGGCCGACCTGCTTTAAGACCTCCTCGATCCGTTTCTTTGAGTCCCGGTCCGGAATCCCGTTCAGGCGCGCGATGTAGCGAAGGTTCTCCCGGGCGGTGAGATCGTCGTAGAAGCCCACGTGCTCCGGGAGATACCCGACCTGTCGCTTCACCTTGAGGGGCTCCCGAGTGGGGTTGTAGCCGACCACTCGTACCTCCCCGGAGGAAGGCTCGGTGAGGCCGAGGAGGATAAGGATGGTGGTGGTCTTGCCCGAGCCGTTGGGCCCAAGAAGCCCGTAGATCTCCCCTTCCTGCACCTCGAGGTCCAGGCCGTCCACAGCCTGGACGGGGCCGTAGGCCTTCCTGAGCCCTCGGGCCTCGACGATCACCCTTTACCTCCTCCCCAGGCGGACGAACACCCCGGTGAGGGCGGCCACCACAACCACCACTACCCCAACTCCGACCCAGCCCCAGCCCATTGAAGCACCAACAGTCACCCGCAGCTGGCTTGAGGCATGAGCCTCCTGACCCGAGGCGGTGATGGTAATCTGATAGTCGCCGGGGATGGCCCGGTCCGGCGGAGTGATGATCACGTCCACCTTCCCCAGGTCGTTAGGGCTCATGGTGGGCGGGAGGGACTCCACGGTGTCGGGCTCGAACTTCACTTCCCAACCCTCAGGCTTGGTGGCGTAGAACTTGATGTTCGTCACCGGGGCGGAGGTGGGATTGGAGGGAAGGCCGTTATGTAGGTAGAGGGTAAAATGCCTCTCCTTCCCCTCCACCGCCTTGATGTTCCAGGTGTCACCGGCCCCGGTCACTTCGGCTTCGCTCAAAAGGCCCAGGTCGTAGGTCCCGGTGACCACCGCTTTGAGGTCGAGAGTGGCCTGGTATTCACCCGCCTTGGCCAGGAACTTTACGGGGTATTCGCCCTTCTCCACCATGTAAGGGGGCGTGACCACAAATCTGATGTTCTCCGTGCCGTGGGCATCCACCTTGATGGAGGTGATGCGGGTGTCCTGCTGCCAGCGGGGGGTGAAGTAGGCTCGCCAGCCCAGCGGCACCTGCCCGGAGAGCTCCACCATCTGGTCCTTGTCGGTCTGATTCTTGATCTGAATGGTGAAGGTGAAGTCCTTTCCGGCCGCGTTCTCCAAGGAGGGGTAGTCCACAAGAAGCTGAAGCACTTCCTCGGGCTGTTCCTCCTCCTGCGGGGCCTTAGCCTGCAAGGTCACGGTTACCTGAATGGAGTGTTGGATGGCGCCGTCTTCTGTGGCCGCACTCAGGGTGAAGGCGTAGTCACCACCAGGGGTGCCCTCCGGGGGCTTGGCCTTGAACCGGACCGTGAGGGGTTCCTCTTGCCCGGGAAGGAGATGGACCGACTTGATCTGAAGGGTGGGATAGGAAGAAGTCTCAAACCTGGCGTCCCAGCCCTCCGGCCCGGATACGGAGAGGACCACATCCTCCGGAATAGGTCCGGTGTTTTGGAGCTTGACATCCAGGGAGACCTCCCGCCCCTCGGAGATTACCAGCGCCGGGTATTGCGTGTAAAACTCAAATCCCCGCTGCGTACCTTGCCCGAAAAGCGGAACCGATACGAATATAAGCGTCGCAAGGGCGACAAGAAGAAAGCCCCTTCCCTTGCCCATGGTCACCTCCTCGCTGACAACAAAGAAAAGTGCGCTAGTGGGACTTTTAAAGGATATAGCGGGAGAGTTCAAGGTCCGCTGCCAGGCCGGAAACCCTCTCCCGCACGTACTCGCGGTCGATCACGAACCTCTCCCCGCGGTGCAGGTCGGCGGAAAAGGACAGCTCCTCCATCACGCGTTCCATCACCGTGATCAGCCGCCGCGCCCCGATGTCCTCCAGGGCCCGGTTGAGCTCGGCGGCTACGCGGGCGATCTCGGCTATGGCCTCGTCGGTGAACTCCACCTCTACCCCCTCCGTGGAGAGCAGAGCTTGATATTGCTTGGTCAGGGCATCCTCCGGCTCCACCAGGATCCGCCTGAAGTGTTCTTCGGTTAACGGGTGAAGCTCGACGCGGATGGGCAGCCGCCCCTGGAGTTCGGGCATGAGGTCGCTGGGCCTGGCCTGGGAGAAGGCGCCGGCCGCGATGAACAGGATGTTGTCGGTGCGCACAGTCCCGTAGCGGGTGCGCACGGTGGTCCCCTCAAGGAGCGGCAGGAGATCCCGCTGCACCCCCTGGCGGGACACCCCTGGGCCGCCCCGCTCCTCCGCCCCGCCCAAGGCGAGCTTGTCCAGCTCGTCGATGAACACGATCCCTGACTCTTCGGCCAACCTCACCCCCTCGGCCCGCACCTCCTCCATGTTCAAAAGCCGCTCCAAGGCCTCCTCCCGCAACACTTCCCGCGCCTTTGCCACCGTCATCCGCTTCGGCCTCCTTGGGGTAGGGAAACCGGCAAACAGCTGAGACAGATCGATCCCCAGTTGGTCCATCCCCGCCTCGGAGAACACGTTGATCTGGGGGATCACGGATTCCTTGACCGGGATCTCCACCCACTGGTCCTCCAGTTCCCCGGCCCTGAGCCTTTCCCTAAGCC
>JAGGRX010000091.1 GCA_021159405.1 Candidatus Bipolaricaulota bacterium
ATCGCCTTGCCCTCGACTAGCTGAAAGTCCACGCGGCGGTTTTCCCTGTCCGGCACCATCCTGAGCGCCACTTTCTTATCCTTCTTCCTGGCCAGCCAAGTCTGGCGCATGAGGGGGATCTCCGCCCCGCAGGCGGGATTTTGACAGGGGAGCGTGCGTGCCCAGATGTAGCCCACCGGGACCGCCCCATCCGGATCTGGCGGGTAGAACTTCGTCAGCTCTTCCCTTGCCTCCTCCAGCACCCACTCCCCCCAGCGGCGCACCTCCTCCACCAGCGGGCTCTTCAGCTCCTGGGATTCCATCCCCAGGGCGGTGGACTTCGCGGTGGCCTGGGGCTTGCCGAACCTTTGGGGCAGCTCCAGCACCGCCTTGAGGAGGAGCACGGCCACCGGGTTGTAGTCCAAGGCGTGGGTTTCACAGCCCAGGCGCAGGGCCTCCAAGGGGATGGCCCCGCCGCCGGCGAAGGGATCCAGCACCTTGGGAGGCTCACCGTAGGCCTCGCGGATGAGGCACCGGGCCTCTTCGATGGCGGGTGAATCCCCGTCCCTCACCGCCTCCCAGGGCGCGATCCTGGTGATGAGCTCGGTCAGTTTCTTGCGGCCTTCCTCGGTACCCGGGTCGGGGAGCAGGGCGGCGAGGGCAGTGGCTCTGGACGCAGCTAAGGGGCGCCTGGCCCACCAGATGTGCAGCGTAGAGATATGCCCGTGGCGGATGTTCTTCTCCCTGCGGGACTCGGCCGACACCCGCTCCAGGGGGAACATCACCTCGATCAGCCGCCGCTTACGCGTCACCACACCCACTCCTTGACGTTGAATTCAGCCACAAACGGATTCACATATCGAATTCCTTCGATAGAAGGGGCGGGTACATCCTCCGTAAAGATCACCGGCACCTGGTTGAGCTTAGCAGTAGCCCAAATTTGAGCGTCCCAATAAGCAAGATCGTACTCGGCCGCAGCACGAGCTGCCTCGAGTACAATCAGGCTTGTTACATCAAGCACCTTGCAAGCTTTGATGAGGTTAGCAACCCTGTTGTAGGCTTCTCTTTTGGTAAGAGGCGGGGAAAGCTTGCTCGTTGACACACGAAAAAACTCGGCCAAGACCTGGGCACTCAAAACCCCCCTCCCCGTATGAAGAAGGACATCTAAGATCTCGTTCGCTTTTGCATGCTTTTCCCCAGCTGTATGGTCATAAGCATAGACTAGCAGATTTGTGTCTATGAACACCTCACCGGTCATACAGCTCCTCTCTCGTCCAGGGAGGGGTGGGCTTGGCCTGCTTGCGAGCTCTATTGCGGATAAACTCCTTTTCCCGCTCCCAGGCGGTGGGATCTCGGGGTGGTCGAGCAAGCCCAGCGAGGTTGGTTAAAGCCCGCCGAACAAGCTCCGCCTCCGTAACGCCTAATTCCCGTGAAAGTCTTTTGAGTAGCGCTTCCTGTTCAGGCTCAACGTAGACTTGCTTCCGCACTTTAGTAGCCATTTTCACCTCCTCACGACATCACATTATACATCGTCACTGATTGGGCGTTTCCAATCGTGTATCACGTAGCGGACCACCTCCACCCGCTGTTCGGCCTGGAGCACGGAGGCGGGGTTGCGGATGCGGTGGAGGGTGGGGTTTTGGGCGGCGTTTTCCACGATGTATAGCCAGTATTCGTCCCCCAGGCGGTGGGCCATGAGCCACTCGTTAGGAGTGAGGGCGATCGGGCCGGTTCGGGCGCGGGCTTTTACCTCAATGTAACGCACATCACCTTCGGCTCCCTCGGACCGCAGGTCATAGCCCAAATTAAGGGCGGAGACGTCCTCCACGCGGCGTCCCTCCCTCCGCTCGTGGGCCATGGCCACCTCCATCCCCACCCGTTCCACCTCCACCGAGGGATGCAGGAGCTCATCCGCCTGGGGCAGAGGGGACACCGCCGCCGCCCCCACCACCTTTATCGTCCCGGGCACCAGGGTGGTCTCCAGGCGCAGGGTTTCCAGCAGCCGCCGGCGCCGTTCCTCAAGTTCCTCCCGTCGCTCTCTGAGCCTAGCGAACAGGGGTTCTGGGATCTCTTCGCCCTTGGCCCGCCGGGTCTCAAGCTCCAAAAGGTCTGCCTCGGCCTCGCCGATGAGCGCGTCTAACGATCGCAACCCATAACGCTCCTTCACCCGGGCTTGTCGCTCCCGCTCAGCCTTTATCTCGGACAGGAGCTGAGGCACCAGCTCCTCCGCCACGTAGGCTTGGACGGCCAAGGGATCGAGGGGAGATTGGCTCCCAGCACCCGCTATCGGCTTCAGGTCCCAAAGCACGCCGGAGGAGATCGGCCTCAGCCCCCCGTGCGGGGGCTGAAACACCGCGTACAGGCGCTTCCCGGCCGGGGTGCCGCTCCCATCCCTGACTTCGGCCTCCACAAACCACACCACCCCGGAAAGTTCCCCGGATGGATCGACGAAAGCCGCTCCCCGCTTGAGCTCCGCTTCCCCCTTGGCGATGACCTCCTCGATGACCGCCTCCAGCAGGGGGTGGCCAGGGGCCACAAGCTCCGCGCCGGTTTTCCTTGCTTCCTCCTTGTAGAACGTGAAATCGCGGTAACTACGCTGGACTTCCCCATACCGGTTTTGAAACTCCACCGACCTTTGCCGCAAGCTGGCAGGTACCGGGACAAGCCGATAATGCCCATCCCTACGGGTCTCAAGCGGTATCCCCAGGAACGCGCAGGCCTTCGCGAAAAACCTTTCGATATATTCGGGGACCAGCCTCATCTCCTTGGCCCGCCGCTCCTCCCCCAAAACAGCTTTCAGGTCGATGTGCCGAGTGGCCAGCGCTTCCAAGGCTGCTTCTCTAGCCCGCCGCAGGGCCTCCTCATCGGGGATACGTTCTATCTCGGCTGCGATCTCGTCCAGGGTGCGCCTGCCGGTGAGGGCCTCGACGATGAGGTCGGCCAAGTTCCGCCCCGGTATAACATCCTGGATCACGTCGAACACCCGATCGGAGCCCATGGCCTGACGGATTTTTTCGAGTTTCTCAAACAAGCGCTGCAGTACCTTCCCCTCCACCGTGTCCTCGGCCACCAAGTTGTAGATGTAAACCTCCTTGCGCTGCCCATACCGGTGGATCCGGCCCATCCGCTGCTCAAGGCGGTTGGGATTCCAGGGGATGTCGTAGTTGATCATGAGAGAGCAGAACTGGAGGTTTATCCCCTCTCCACCCGCCTCGGTGGACACCATCACCTGGGCCCTGTCCCGGAACTCGTGCTCTGCGCGGATGCGGTCCTCTAGATTCATACCCCCGTGCAGGGTTACAACGGAGTAGCCCCAGGATTTGAGCCGCTCGGCCAGGTACTCCATGGTGTCACGCGACTCGGTGAAGATGAGCAGTTTTTCATCACTTACCGCGAGGGCGAGCTCATCCAGAAGCTGCCTGAGCTGGATGAGTTTGGTTTCTTCCCCTGAGCGTTCAACCTGGCGGGCGAGCTGGATGACGGCATCCAGTTGCGCGATCTCGGCCTCCAGTTCGTTCCGCGTGGTCGCAGCAGTAAGGCGCTCAATGAGCTCTTCCTCCTGTTTCCAGCGCTCCAGCTCCGGCGCATCTTCCAAGGCTTCCTCATCGAGGTAGCCCCGCTCCGTTATCCATCGGCCGAGCTTGAGGAGTTCGGCCAGGCGCTTTCGCCGCCTTTCCAGGGAGCGTCGCGCGGCCCGGACGGAGGAAGCCAGGCGTCTTTGCAGGATGAGGAGCGCGAAGGCCACGTTTCGCTTTTCCTGGCTTAAGGCCAGGTTGTACTGCTCCCGCACGTAGCGGGTGAGGGCCCCATAAAGCTCCCGCTCCTTGGATGAGAGCCGGTAAGTAACGGTGCGCACGTGGCGCGGGGGAAACAGGGGCACCCCATCGAAGGTCTTTAGGTCCTCCTTGAGCCGGCGCAGGAATAGGATGTTCTCCCCCCGCCGGGAAGCCTCGGAGAGGATGTCCACACTAGCGTACATCCCTGGCTCAAGAAGCTCCAAAAGGAGGCGGAAGTTCTCCGGGTCGCCTCTGTGGGGTGTAGCAGTGAGGAAAAGGAGGAAGCGGCTGGTTTTCGAGAGCACCTCGCCAAGTCGGTAACGCTGGGTCTTCTTGGTCTTGTCGCCGTAACGCCAAGCGGAGAGCTTGTGAGCCTCGTCCACGATCACAAGATCCCAGTCCACCTCGCCAAGGGAAGCTAGGATGTCGTCCTGCTTGGCGAAATCCATCGAGGTTATGAGCTGGGGGTACGAGCGCCACGGGTTCTCTCGCCAGCTCCCCTTGAGAGCTGCGCGGTCCACTACTCGAAACCTCTCCCCAAAGCGTTCGCGCATTTCCCGCAACCACTGGTCGATGAGATGGCCAGGGACCACGATCAGGGTGCGCTCCACGAGGCCCCGGTACTTGAGTTCCTTGAGGAGGAGCCCGGACATGATGGTCTTCCCCGCGCCGGGATCGTCGGCCAGAAGAAACCGCAATCTGGCCTGCCGGAGCATGTGGTGATAAACCGCGTCGATTTGGTGAGGCAGGGGATCCACCTGCGAGACATGGACGGCTTGCAGAGGATCAAATTGGTGGGCGAGCCGGATGCGCCGGGCCTCCAAGGCCAGGAAGGCAGCCTCACCATCCCCGGAGAAGTTGAACTCTTGAAGAGTTCGGACCTTCAGGGAAGCGAGATCCGAGCGGCTAAGCCAAGTCTCCCCGTAGAAGTGGCCGCTCTCTGTGCCCACCACCTCCAGCCGGGTGAGGGTTCCGACCTGGGTGGCCGTGAGCACCCGCACCGGTTCCGGCCAGTAATTTCCCTCCAAGATATCGCCGGGCTTCAGAGGCTTTTCCACGCGCCATTTTAGGAAGGGAGGAGAAGACGAGACAACGCCGCTTGAGATCAGGTAAGGGACATCTCGTAGATGCGCCAGGTCTTGTAACGGTGGGGCGGACAGGGTCTGCTGCGCCGCCAGCATTCCCCTGCGGAAGTTCCTCCGTCAGCTCCTCGCCGAGGCGAGGCCCTGAGGCGCCCTTTAGCCCGCAGAAGGCCGGTGCCGCAAGGAGGCATTATTTTGACCTCCCGTTTATGGCCTTTTGGTTCACCTTTTACCCCGCCGCCGGATAAAAAAGTCGCGGAGGTGATCTGAAGATGCGGAGATGGTGGATGATCGCGGCGGCTTTGGCCGTGGCCTCGCCGGCCTTGGGATGGGAGCTCACCCCTGCCAACATCGACATAACCGATGTCCCCGAGATCGGCGACTTCGTCCCCATCGGTGTGGTGTACGAGCTCGGCGATGACGGAAGCCTCAGTTACACGCCGGATCCGGCTTGGGTCCAGAGCTGCTTCATCCTGGTGGCGGTGGGGAGGACCGAAGAAGGGAAGCCTTTCCTCTTCCAGGGGAGGCTACCCTTCGAGGGGGCCTTCGCCCCCAAGGTCTACCTCGGGGGGCGCTGGCACCTCCTTCCCACCTTCCGGAGGCCGCTCTATTACGAGGCATCCGGGGGAAAGGCCACCGTGTACCAGTTCGACACCGCCCGCCGCCATCGCCAGTCCCTGATTTACGACCCGACGGAGCGGACCTGGACCTACCGGATCGAGCCCCTGGCGGAAGGGGGCCTGAGGTTCGAGCTCGTGGGGCAAGCCTTAGGGACCACGTTCTGGATGGGCAAGTTCTCCGGCCCCTACATCGTCCACGGCGTCTACACCGGCACGGAGGGGTTCGACGTCTGGGGAGGTTTCTGGGACATCGGGACCTTCGAGGCCGAGCTCCGCGTCCCCGGAAGGAGGTCCCTCTCCGCCCACGGCCACTTCCTCTTCGACCGGGCCACCCACAGGATCGAGCCCTACAGGGGCCTCCGTTCCCGGGGGCATGTGGTGGCGTTCTCCTGTTTCTACCTCTTCCAGGATGGGTTCTTCCTGACGCTCTCCCACTCCGAGAACCCCTCGCCCCTGGAGCCCCCGGTACCCTTCCAGCACCAGGCGCGGATCAACTTCCCCGGGGAGGAAAAGAGCTTCGTCCTGGAGGAGTTCACCTTCAGCGACGACGGCGGCCTCCAGCCCAGGACCTTCCGCCTGGAAGGGAAGTTCGCCGAGGGCACGGTGGACCTTGTGGGTGAGGCCCTCCTCCACTTCCCGGCCCGCTGGGGCCCGGCGGTGGGGGCCTGGTGGGATCCCGAGGCGGAGCACGTCTGGGGCCGGGCGGTGATCCGCTGGCGGGGGACCGTGACCTGGAACGGGCGCGAGATCCCGGTGGACGCCACCGGCTGGGGCGAGTTCACGAG
>JAGGRX010000114.1 GCA_021159405.1 Candidatus Bipolaricaulota bacterium
GGCGAGCAGCCCTCTAGTGAGTTTTCCGGTGGTGGCTTCGGCGTCCGCCCCTTCGCCTTGCTTTTCCTGATTTCGCCTTGATGGGGGTCCGCATGAGCTCGATGATGAGCTTTCGGTAGCCTGCCACCGCGGCCTCCAGGTCCGCAAGGGGCAGGCACTCGTCCGGCTGGTGGGCCAGGCGCTCGTCCCCGGGGCCGTAGCCCAGGGTGGGAATTCCCCGCCGGCCGCAGGACTCCACCCCATCGGTGGAGAACCGCCATACCTTGAGGGGCACATTCCCCAAAGCCGCCCGGGCCCGCGCCACCCACGGGTCTTGGGGGGCCATGAGCCACGCTGGGAAGAACTCCTCCACCTCCAAGGTCTCGCCGGTGTAGGCGCGGAGCTCCTCGCGGGCGATCTCCACCCGCACCCCAAGATCAAGCTCCCTGTACAAACAGAGGACCGAATCCGGCCGTTCCCCCCGCACCAGGCGCCGGTCAAGGAGCACGGTGCAGCGGTCGGGCACGATGGGACCTGAGGTGGGGGTGGAAATCGAAACCGGGGTCACCGTGCCTTTGCCCAGCACCGGGTCGCTCGGCATGGGCAGGGAGAGGAGCCTGGGCAGGGCGGCCACCATTCGCTCGATGGCGTTGTTCCCGAGCTCGGGCATGGAAGCGTGGGCAGTCCTGCCGCGTGTCTCAACTTTTAGCACCGCTCGGCCCCGGTGGCCGATCGCAAGGCGCAGGTCCGTGGGCTCCCCCAGGATCACCAGGTCCGGACGGGGGAGCAGGTCTAGGACCCTGGATAACACCGCCCCCTCGGCCGTCTCCTCGTGGGTCACGTAGGCGAACAGGAGCGTCCCCTGGATTTCAGTGAGGGCCCGGGCGGCCCCGGCCACCTGGGCGGCGATGGCCCCCTTCATGTCCACCGCCCCCCGGCCGTAGAGCTTCCCCTCCCTGATCTCCCCGGAGAACGGAGGCACGCTCCAGGCGGCCTCGTCCCCCGGGGGCACGACGTCCAGGTGGCCCTCCAGGAGCACCGTAGGGCCCTCGCCCCGCTTGAGCTGGCCCAGCACCGCCCCTCCTGGCCCTATCTCTACATCGCAAATCGTACGTAAGGCCCGGGAAAGAAAGTCCGCAGCCGCACCCTCCTCCCCGGAAGGGCTGGGGAGCTTTACAAGCCCTTGTGCCAGCCGAAACGGATCGATCATGGGAATTCAATCATATCCTTAACCCTGCCTGGCCTCCTTGCAACCCCGGCTTGTTGCCCCCTGAGCCTCGCCAGTAAAATGCTATCCAAGATGAAGAAGCTGGCTGCCTTTGCAGTGGCGATTTTGGCGTTGGGTTGTGTGGGCCAGGCCCTCCAAATAAACCAGATCGAGTTCGACCTTAAGGTGGATCCGGGCAAGACCTACACGCTTTCGTTTCAGGTGCGTAACGATGCACAAGCCCCTCAAACCATAACCGTTTATCTGGGGGATTGGGATCGTTCCCCCACTGGTGAGCATCGCTATTACCCGCCGGGCACCTTGGAGCGCAGCCTGTGTGAATGGCTTGCCGTGGTGCCGACCCGCATCGTGCTTGCCCCTGGGGAAACCGGACAGATAACCGCTACCTTAACCGTGCCTTCCCCCGAGGAGCGGGAGCTGGCGGGCACTTATTGGGGGATGATCTTCGTTCAGGGGGAACCCCGGCCGATGGAGGTGGAGGGCACGGTGGTGATGGCGGTGGAGCGGTTTGGGGTTAAGGTATATGCGACTGTGGCCGGGACAGCCCGGACCGCGGGGGTGGTCCGGAAGGTGGAAGCCCAGGCCACTTCCGATGGAGTGCTCGTCAAGATCGAATATCAGAACACCGGAAACGTCCATCAGGAAGTCGGCGGCACGGTCCGGGTGATCGATCGCAAAGGGGACATAGTCCAGGAGAAAGAGGTGGAGCCGGCCCCGGTCTTGCCCGGGGCGGAACGGATCTTCGAGGTTACGCTTCCTGCCCTCCCTCCGGGCATCTACCAGGTTCAGGCCATGTTGGATTATGGGGGGGAGGTAATGGTGGCAGGGGTAACCGGGCTGCGTGTCCGTCGTCCCTAGCTAGTCCGGCGCTCAAGTGCCGGCTGTCCGTCACGAAGGTTACATTATCGCTTTCTCCCACAGCTAGTTTGCCCTAACGTGGAATTCATCGGATGGATCGAAATTGGCTCTTGGGCGTGGCTGCTGTGGGGATAGTTCTGGGAGGGGCAGCCCAGGACTTAACGGTTTCCGTTCTCTCATCGCCCAAGACCGTCGAGCCGGGGGACCTGGTTACACATGTATTTTCGCTTGCAAATGAGTCGGCCGCCCCGCTTGAGGTGGCCCTGGAAGCGGATTTGCCCTCAGGGTGGGTGTCGTTGGGCCTTCCGCAAACCCTCACCATCCCTGCGGGGCAAGAGGAGGTGGTGTTCCTAACGGCAGCCGTGCCCGGGGACGCTCCGGCCGGCGATTACACCCTTTCCCTTCGCGCCCGTTGGGATGAGAAGGAGGCCCAGGCTACGGCCCAGGTGCGGGTGGCCTCGGTGGTGGCTTTGGAGGTGCTGGCACCCCGAGGGGAAGCGGTCCCCCCTGGCCAAGCAGCCCGGTACACCTTCCAGGTGATCAACCGGGGCAACGTGGTGGACCGGGTCCTGACCGAGGCAACCTCGGCCCACGGTTGGCCTGTGACATGTGCCCCCATGCAACTTTCCCTGGCGCCCGGGGAGCGGGCCGAGGTGGAGGTAACGGTTAAGGTGCCTTTGGATGCCCATGCAGGCCGGGATTTGCTCACCTTCCTTGTCCGCTCAAGTACGGCGCCCGCCGTGGAGCGTTCGGTCACCTTGTTCACCACCGTACTGCCTCCCACCCCCGAACTCATCTCCGGAACCCACCTCGCCGAGCTGCGGATGCGGGCCGGGGTGGGCTTCGACATCGACCCCATGACCTTAGATTGGGGGGCGAGGTTTGACCTTGCTGGGCTTGGGACCGTGCTCAAGGGCGGCCTTTCTTTTGGGTGCACGCTGGTCTCTCCCAATTCTCAAGGAGGGCCCGAGGTGCGGGATTGGTCGTTTACTTACACCCGGGAGGGGATTAAGGTCCTCGGGGCGGATGTTCGCCTCCTCCTTACCCCCTTGCTCACCTTAGATACCCAGGGGCTGGGGGTGCAGCTCGACGACGTCCATGGGGCGGAGCTTGCGTTCGCCTCGGGAAAAGAAGGGGGAGCAATCCAGGCAGGTGGGAAGATAGGGTTCACCGCGGGATCCGGAAGGCTGGGGATGGCTTTCTGGAAAGAGTTCGGTGAGGAGTCTGGTTGGGCGACCTGTGCCTTCGGGGGTTGGGAAGCCAACGAGTGGCTTCGCCTTCGCTTGGAAGGCGGGGTCAGCCAGCAGGATTCCTTTTTGGACTCGGCCATCCTGGCCACCGTGGTCGCTGAGAAGCCCCCGCTTTTCCGCTTCCAATTCGATGGTTACTCCGTGGGGCCACACTTTCCCACCTCATGGCCGGATCGGGAGGGGCTCACCCTGTCCGGACGCGTGGGCACCCAAACCCTCTCGTTCCGCTATTCCATTCGCCATTTCCGGGACAACGTTTGGCACGTGCCATCCCTGATTCCTGTCGTCACATCCGAGCTTTCCTCAACCCTCGATTGGTCACTCAAGGAGCTCCCCCTGGCCCTGTTCTTTGACTTTGAGGTGGCTCGGGTCAGGGAGGGGACCCTCACCCCCTCTACCGATCAGCGCTCTCACCGAACGGGCTTTGGGCTATCGGGGACCGCCCAGTCAGTGGGCATCTTGCTCCAGGTCGACCGCGAGCTTGACGAGGACCTCGTTTTGGGCACCACCCTGACCACTTTCAAGCAGCGGTTGGCTATCAGGCTGAAGCAGGCCTTCTTCTCCCTTTCCCTCACTCAAAAGGTCCCCGGGCAGGGCTCCGCCTCTGCGGCAGCCGAGTTCTCCTTTGGGACCACCGGCCCCCCTCCCCGGTTCCACCTGCATTGGGAGCATGCAAGGTCAGGGGGGAGCGCCTCCCTGGAAGCGGATTGGGCCACCGGAGATGGTCCGTCCTGGACCTTTTCAGCCGACCTGGCATGGGATGGCCAGGGACAGGTCACCGGACTGCGACTGGGAGCCGGCTTCAATTACACGTTCAGGTGGCATCCTCCGTTCCTGCCGGTCCGGGGTTGGCTTGCGGGCTTGGTCTTCATCGATCAGAACGGAAACCATGTCCCAGACGAGGGGGAGCCGGGCGTGTCAGGGGCAGTGCTGGTTGCCGATGGGGTCAGAGTAGCTACCAACGAAAAAGGGGAGTTCCTCTTCCCGCCTCTGGATCCCGGCACCTATGCCCTGTCCCTGGAGGGATTGCCAGTGGGGGTGCGGCCCGCAGTGGACTTGCCCCTTTCGGCAGAGGTGACCGTTGGAAAACGAACGGTGCTGGCCATCCCCTGCCTGCGATTGGGGGAGATCGATGGGGTGGTATTCGACGACCTGAACCAAGATGGCAAGCAGGCCCCCGATGAACCCGGGATAGCAGGGGTGGCCGTGGTATTGATCCAGAAAGGGGAAGTTTTGGACAGAATGAGCACGGACGCTGCGGGCCGCTTCCTGTTCTCCCTCCTTCCCCCGGGTACCTATACGATCCGCGTGGACGTGAACACATTGCCGGAGCGTTATGAGCTTACCAC
This sequence comes from Candidatus Bipolaricaulota bacterium, assembly GCA_021159405.1. Classification (GTDB taxonomy): domain Bacteria; phylum Bipolaricaulota; class Bipolaricaulia; order Bipolaricaulales; family Bipolaricaulaceae; genus 64-32. The sequence goes on from JAGGRX010000114.1 coordinate 4,665, forward strand.
CCCGGAGGAGATGGAGCTGGAGGTGGTTCCAGGGCAGCCATCGGTGGTAGCGTTCGGTGCCTACAAGCGCCCGCGGCCGGTGATCATCACCTACCAGCCACCGTTTGCTGATTTCGTTTGGAGTCCCGAGACGCCCCATGCTGGGGAAGAGGTGGAGTTCGACGGGACCGGGTCGGTGGACTTCGACGGGAAAATTGTGGCCTATGCTTGGGACTTCGATGGGGACGGGCGCCCGGATGCCCATGACCCGATCGTGCACTGGACCTTCCCTGAGCCCGGGACGTACCGGGTCTCCCTCACGGTGACCGATGACAGCGGCCTTACCGACACCCTGGAGCTCGAGGTGGAGGTAGCCCCCTAAGGCTTCCCTCCTTGTGTCTAAGCGGCCGGCTGGTGTGGTATAACCAAAGTGCGGGCCGCGGAAGCGTCCCGACAAAGGCAAACCCACGGCGACGTGGGGGCGCAAAGCCACGGGTCTCTCTGAGACGGCCGGGCTGCCGAAGGACGCGAAATGAGAAAACTTATAGCGATTGCGGCTCTAATCTTCGGGCTTTGGGCTGGGCAAGCTGCCTTGGCTGCCCAGGCCAGCGCCACGGTACATGTCCGCTGGACGATACTTCCTTTTGCAGCCATCTCCTTGACGGGTCAGCCGGGGCAGGAGTCGGTGGTGGCTACCACCCCGATCCCTGATCCGAGTCCAGCGGACTACCAGCGGGGGTTCATCGTTATCCAGGATGCCCTCAAGCTGACTGTGTTTAGCAATACCTCTTGGACTGTTTACGTGCAGGCCTTGAGCCCGAACTTGGGGACCAGCTTCGATGGGGGATTCACTTGGCCCATCGAAGCTCTGTCCGCAGGGGTGAATGGCAATTTCGTCCCCGTCTCCCTACGTCCCCAGGCCTTGGCAAGGGGGGGACGCGGGGTACATTCACTGCCCGTAGACTATAGGATCTCCATTCCCCAGCAACCCTTGCCACCTGGAAACTACCAGGTAACATTGCTTTACACCGTAACAACGGATTGATCTAGGGGTGTCTAACAGCCGCTAATTTGCGGCATAAAGAAGGCGCGGTCCTTGACAGGTGAAGAGGGTGGAAGAGCTCCCAAGGGGCAGAACCTCATTTTGAGGCACCGAAGGGCAAACCGTCCGAAAGGGCGGGACGCAAAGCTGCGGACCTACGGGCTGCGCTACGAAAAAGGCAAACCCGTCGCGAGGCGGGGGCGCAAAGCCACGGGTCTCTCCGAGACAGCCGGGCTGCCGTAGCTTTGCAGCCTATTGGTGGCCGAGCTGCTAGGTGTCTCCGCAAAAAACCACCAATAGGCAAGGAGGTGCTTCGAAATGAGGAAGCTTCTAATCGGTCTTACCGTTTTGGTGTTGGGGGTCGCCTTTATGGTGCCCGG
>JAGGRX010000132.1 GCA_021159405.1 Candidatus Bipolaricaulota bacterium
CGGAGCCGCCCCCGGGGGGGTGGAGCTACGGGGAGGGGGGATAGAGCTTATCTCGGTGGCGGATGACGGGGTGGGGATGACCCCGGAGGAGCTGCGCCTGGCGGTGGAGCGGCATACCACCAGCAAGCTGTCCACTGAGGAGGATCTGCGCCGCATCCGCACGCTGGGCTTCCGGGGGGAGGCATTGGCAGCCATCTGCGCGGTAGCCCATGTTCGGATCGTGTCCCGGCCCAAGGGAAGCGAGGTAGCCCACGAGCTGGTGGTAGAGGGGGGCAGGGCAAAGGAGGATCGCCCCGCTGCCCGTTCGGTTGGCACCACCGTGGAAGTCCGCGACCTGTTCGCGGGCTTGCCGGCGAGGAGGAAGTTCCTTAAGAGCCCGGTGGCCGAGGCTCGAGCGGCCTTGGCCGCGGTCCGGAGGCTGGTCCTCGCCCACCCAGAGGTGGGATTTGCGGTGAGATCGGAGGGGCGGGAGGTGCTGGCCGTGCCTCCGGTGGAGGGCCAGCGGGCTCGGATCAAGCAGGTGTACGGGGCCGAGTTCGCCCGCAGGCTCATCCCGGTGGAGCTTGTGGAGCCAGGGTTCAAGCTGGTTGGCCTTTTTGCCCCCCCGGAGGCGGCCCGCCCCACCCGGGTGGACCAGCACCTGTTCCTCTCTGGCCGCCCAGTCCGCCCGGGGGCGCTCGTATCGCCCGTGTATCAGGTGTTCTCAAGGTACCTGGCGCGCGGGCTGCACCCTGCATTCTTCCTGTACCTTGACGTGGATCCCGAGCTCGTCGATGTGAACGTGCACCCCAAGAAGGAGGAAGTGCGGTTCCGGGCCGAGCGGCTGGTGCAGGACTTGATCCGCCGGGCAGCCATGCGAGCCTTGGGAAGCCAGGTGACAACGCTCGGGGGCTGGGCTGCGCCCATCCGCCCGGAGACCTCGCCGGGCGCTGCCGAAAAGATAGAAGAGGCGGCCCCGCTGTTTTCCGAGGCCGAGGTTCGCAAGCGGCCGTGGCGGCTTTTGGGGCAAGTGCAGCGGGCATACCTGGTGGTAGAGACGGAAGAAGGGCTGGAGATCGTGGACCAACACGCGGCCCATGAGCGCGTCCTGTTCGAAAAGTGGCGGGATGGGGGCAAGGTACCAGTCCAAGAGCTCCTCGTCCCGGTGCAGGTGGAAGTGCCGTTTGACCGCGCCGAGGCGTTGCAGCGCGCCATTCCGCGCCTCCGGGAGCTGGGGGTGATCCTGGAGCCATTTGGGGACCGCAGCTTTCTTTTGCGGGGGTGGCCCGCCCCCCTGGCTGATCGCCAAGCTCGGCTGGGTTTTTTGGACCCGGTCTTGGCCCTGGCCGACCGTCTCCTCTCCGGAGAGCCGCCGCTTTGTGAACTCTGGCGGGAGATGGCATGTGCCGCGGCGATCAAGGCCGGGGAGGCCCTGTCCCCGGAGGAACAGGAATCCCTGATCGCCCAATGGAAGAGGACGCAGGAGCCCGCCCGTTGTCCCCACGGCCGCCCCATCGCCTTCCGGATCACTTGGGACGATCTGGCACACAGACTTGGCCGCTGACCGCGATGTCCCTTCCCCTTTGAGGGGCAATGGTCTCCTTCTCCCTGAAGTGAGCGCATCTGGGTTTAGACAAAGATAGGCGCCCCGGTCCCCCTCACCGAGGCGCCCGAAACCAAGCTACGGCCGACGGCCAGCTCAGCGGGCACTCGCCGAGCGGTTCTCTATCTGAAGCTAATTGTAAGCATTATAAGACAAAGAGTCAAGGGCTATGGAGAACCAGGTTCAGGGTGGCAAAGTTCCTGACACAGAGGGGGGCTTGATGGGGAGGTGCCCCGCCGGTAAAGTCCGAGGGAGGTGCAAGCGAAAGCGATCGTGACGCTTGAGGCGCTTGCCGAGCGGGCTCAAGGCTGCCAACGCTGCGGGCTGGCCCGGACCCGTACCCATTTGGTGTTCGGGGAAGGCGATCCCCAGGCCGACTTGATGTTCGTGGGGGAAGGGCCGGGCGAAGTGGAAGACCAAACCGGAAGGCCGTTCGTCGGCCCTGCTGGGCAGCTCCTTACGCAGATACTGGGCTCAGTCGGGCTCAAGCGAGACGAGGTCTACATCACCAACGTGGTGAAATGCCGTCCCCCTGGCAACCGGGTGCCGACCAGACAGGAGATGGAGGCCTGCTGGGACTGGTTGGCCGCACAGATCGCCCTCATCCGACCCCTGATCATCGTCACGTTGGGGAACGCCGCCACCCAAAAGCTCCTCGGTCGGACCGAAGGCATCGGCCAGCTCCGGGGGAGGTTCTATCGGTGGAAGGGGGGCATTGAGGTGTTCCCCATGTTCCACCCCAGCTTCCTCCTCAGGAACCCAAGCAAGAAGAAGGGAAGCCCCAAATACCTAACATGGCTGGACATCCAAGCGGTGAAGGAGAGGCTCTCACTCCTCCGCTCCCAGACCCAGGACGCTTGACCGAGGGGGAGCGGAGGGAGATCTGTGACCGGGCACTGGCCCAGGCGGAGGAGCTTCGCCGCGCCGGCCGCCACCAAGAGGGGATCGCCCTTTTGGTGGACGTGCTCCGTTACGGGGTGAACAAGGCACAGGTCTACTTCCGCCTGGGCAACCTATATTTTGACTCCGGGGACCTTTCCCGCGCTGAATACGCCTACAAGCGGGCTATCGAAGAGGATCCCAAGCACGCCTCCGCCCACCACAACCTGGGGGTTGTGTATCGCAGGCAGGGGAAGATCTCCCAGTCCGTGAAGATGCTGAAAAAGGCGCAGAGACTGGAAATCCGGTATCCGCGGAAGGTGGAGCTTTCCCCAGAGCAAAAGAAGCTCGCCCGTCGGATGGCCCTGCCCATGCTGGCGGTGCCTGTCCTGATCCTCATCGCCATCCTCCTTGTCGCCTATCTAGTGAGCCGCTTCATCTAGGTTCAGGAACTCAAATTCCCTCCGGCCACAGGTGGGGCAGTCGCTAGCCCGTTCTACGGCCAGGGTGCTCATACGTCGGGCCCACAGGTCAACGTGCACCAGTTCCCCCGGCCGGAGTTCACTGGAGCCAAGCAGCACCTGGATGGCGAGCGTGGCCTGCAAAGCCGCCAGGGCCTGGGGAACCGGCCCCAGGATGCCGGCCGTGGCGCAGGTGGGGAGGCTTCCCGCAGGCGGGAGCGTGGGGAACAGACATCTAAGACAGGGCCCTTTCTCAGGAATGATCGGCATCGTCATCCCATAGGTGGCAAGGACCGCCGTATAGATCCAAGGGACACCATGCTTTACACACACGTCGTTGACAAGATAGCGGGTCTCCAGGTTATCAAGGCCGTCTACCACCAGGTCGACTTCGGGAATAATCGCTTCTGCTTCCTCCGGGCCAAGATGGGCCACGTGTGGCTTCACTTCGGCCCCGGGGTCGATCCGCAATAGGTAAGAGGCCAAGGCCTGGGCCTTGGGTTTGCCCACGTCATCCTGGGTGAAGGCGGCCACCCGGTGTAGGTTCGAGGGCTCCACCACGTCCCGATCCACCAGGACCAGCCGCCTGACCCCGGCCCGCAGGAGCGCAGAGGCGGTGTGCGTCCCAAGTCCCCCGCAGCCGGCCACAAGTACGCGGGCCTCACCGAGCCTGCGCTGTCCCTCTTCCCCTAGCTCGGGGAGGAGCACCTGCCTGGAGAACCTCTGTCCATCCACGGGCGGGGATATTGTGCCTGTTCTTTCCCGGAAAGGCCAGTCGGGCTTTGGCTCCCACCTCCACCTTCCCGTAGAATGGCCGCAAGGAGGCATTCATGATTGGAGGATGGATTGCCATCGGGGTCCTGCTCATCTTGTTTCTGTGGGTGGTCGCCACCTACAATCGGCTGATCCGCCTTCAGGTGCGGACGGAGGAGGCCTGGCGGGACATCGACACCTTGCTTAGAAAACGGGCGGATCTCATCCCCAACTTGGTGGAGACGGTCAAGGGTTATGCCAGCCACGAGCGCGAAGTGTTCGAGAAGGTAACGGAGGCGCGGGCAGCTTCCCTTAAGGCCCGCACTCCAAAAGAACAGGGCGAGGCCGATGATTCCCTTCAAGCTGCGCTAAAGACGCTGTTCGCAGTCGTGGAAAACTACCCCGAGCTGAAGGCCAACCAGAACTTCCTCTCCCTGCAGGAAACGCTAGAGGAACTGGAGACGGAGATCTCCCGCTCCCGCCGCTATTACAACGCAGTGGTGCGGGACCTTAACACCAAGATCAAGGTGTTCCCCTCCAATTTGATTGCAAATCTGTTCGGCATCCGGGAGCGAGAGTTTTACACCCTCCCCTCCGAGGAAATGCGGGAGCCCCCTCAGGTTTCGTTCGCCCGATGAAAAAGATCCTCTTGGCCGTGGTGCTTTTCTCGCTCCCTGTGTTCGGGGAGTGGATCCAGAACTACACGGTTGACCTTGCCGTTGAAAAGACGGGCTACGTTACGGTCACCGAGAAGATCGACGTTTTCTTCGACGTGTCCCGACATGGCATTTACCGCAAGATCCCTTACTCCTATCGCCTGCCCACGGGGGAGCGCTACAAGCTGAGGATCTCGCTTCAGGAAGTCCTGGCCGATGGCAAAGCCGTACCGGTCCTTAGAACCCGAGAGGGAGGGGACTTGGTGCTGCGCATCGGGGACCCGAATGGCCTGGTACGAGGGCAGGTGACTTATGTCATTCGCTACCGGGTGGCCCGGGCCCTGAGGACATACGGGGAAGAGGTGGAGCTTTACTGGAACGCAATCGGCACGGAATGGGAGCTTCCCATCGAGCACGCTCGGGTGAACGTGACGCTTCCCCAAGAAGTGCCGGAGGAAAGCGTGCGGGCGCTGGGCTACCGAGGCCGCCTGGGGGGTCGGTCCCCGTTTGAGCTTTCCTGGTCCGAAGGGAAGCTGATAGGAGAGGCGGATGACCTCTCCCCGGGGGAGGGGATCACAGTGGCCGTGCGATTTCCCAAAACTTACGTTAACCTGCCCGGGCCCTGGCAAGGGTTCCTGTGGTTTCTTGACGACAACGCCTACGCGGGGATCCCCATCCTGGTGCTGCTGGGGATGACCGTCTTGTGGTGGTATAAAGGGCGCGATCCCAGGAAGGGGACCATCGCCCCGGCGTTCGCACCGCCAAAAGGGATCGGACCCGCGGAGGCCGGGGTGCTGGTGGACGATCGGTTCGATCCCCGCGATCTTGCGGCGGCGATGGTCGGCCTGGCGGTCAAAGGGCACCTGCGCATCCGCGAGGTTTGGGCCAGCGAACAGGGAAAGGAACCGGATGACTTCGAGCTGGTTCGCGAGGAAGGGAAGGAACCCCTTTCCGAGTTCGAGAAAGGGTTGCTTGAGGCGCTATTGGACGGAAGCGAAAAGCGGCGCCTGTCCGAGCTCCGCTACAAGCTCTACGCGAAGGTGCCCGGTCTTGCCGCAAGGGTTTACATGGACCTTACGGAAAAGGGGTACTACGCGGGCAATCCCGATCGGGTGAGGGAACTGTATCGAGGGGTAGGCATCGGAGTGGTGGCACTGGGGATCGCCCTGGGGGTTTTCACCTCGTCCCTTTATCTTGGGGCAGCGGTGGTAGCCTCCGGGCTGATCGTCCTCCTCTTCTCGCGGGTCATGCCGAGGAAAACGAAAAAGGGGATGCAAGTGCTTCGGGAAGTGCTTGGGCTTGAGGAGTACATCCGACGGGCCGAAGTGGAGCGCATGGAGTTTTCGCTGGCGGAACGACACTTCGAGGCCCTGCTCCCCTACGCCATGGCCTTCGGCCTCACGGATGCGTGGGCGAAGGCGTTCGAGGGGTTGGTCGACCGGCCGCCCGACTGGTACGAAGGGCGTTTCCCCACTTTCGCCCCCTATTGGCTGGGCTGGCGCCTCGTCGCCTTCCAGCATGCGGCCCGAGCTGCCGCCTTGAGCACGCCCCGGTCTGCGTCCCCGAAGGGATGGAGCGGTGGCTCTGGGTTCGGTGGCGGTTTTTCCGGGGGCGGCATGGGCGGGGGCGGAGGAGGGTCCTGGTAAGAATGGCCCTTGCTCTGA
>JAGGRX010000142.1 GCA_021159405.1 Candidatus Bipolaricaulota bacterium
CCCTTCCCCAAGGTGGCGGTGGGGCCGCTTTCCCTGCACGGCCACCAGTGCATCACCTTGGTGCACAACGAACTCGATCTCCGGGAGGCGGGATGGATAGATGGGCGGTCCTGACCACGGTGATCGGGGAGCCCCGGGCCCGCATCCTGGCCGGCTTCCTGGAAGGGGAGGGGATCAGGGTCCGTTTTAGGACCCATGTTCCGCCCTCGGTATACCCGGTGACGGTGGACGGCCTGGCGGAGGTGCAGGTCCTGGTTCTAGAGGAGGACCTGGCTCGGGCACGGGAGGCCCTGGCTGCCTTCCACATGCCTCCGCCGGACCGGAATCCCCGCCCGGAGGAGGGTTAGCTGGTATCATCTGGCTATGGACAGGCTGTTTGATACACATGTGCATCTTGACTTCTCCCAGTTTGACGGGGATCGGGAGGAACTCCTCGAGGAGCTTCGGCTTCAGCGGGTGGCGGTGGTCAACGTGGGCGTGGACCTCGCGAGCTCCGAGGCCTCGCTTGAGCTTGCCCGCGGCCGGCCATACGTGTTCGCCGCCTGTGGCGTGCATCCCCACGACGCCAAGGCCTTTTCGCCGGAGACCGAGCAGAGGCTGGAGGAACTCCTCCGCGCCGGGGCGGTGGCAGTGGGGGAATTTGGACTCGACTTCTACCGGGACCTCTCCCCGAGGGAAAAGCAGATTGCGGCTTTCAGGGCACAGCTCAGGCTGGCGAAACGGCTCGATCTTCCGGTGATCCTGCACCAGCGAGCGGCGGAGGAGGCCTTCCTTGAGGTACTGGCCGAGGAGGGGCCGGTGCGCGGGGTGGTACATGCCTTCTCCGGGGACGTCGCCTTGGCCCAGCGACTCGTTAAGATGGGCCTTTTTCTGGGGATCGGAGGCCCCCTCACCTACCGCAAGAACGAACCCTTGCGGCAGGCGGTGCGGAAAGTTCCCTTAGCTCGATTGGTCCTGGAAACCGATGCCCCGTTCCTCCCCCCGGAGCCGTTCCGGGGCAAGCGCAACGACCCCCTTAAGGTACGACTCGTGGCCCTCCGGCTCTCAGAACTATTGGGAATGAAACCGGAGGAACTGGCGGAGGCCACGTTCGAAAACGCCTGCCGCCTGTTCGGCGTCTCACCTTCCTTTTAGTACCCCGCAAAATCTAAAGGATTTTGCGGGGACCCCGAGGCCCCAAAAGTCAAACATTTCTCAGGGGTTAAATTCTCTACCCACCGGAGATCACGTCCAGAAGCTGGAGCTCCTCCCCTTCCTGCAGGCGATGCCATAGGGGGACGAGCTTCCCCTCACGCACGGCAAGCACGGTCTCGGGAAGGATGCCAAGGTTTCGCAGGGCCTGCTCCAAAGTCTTCCCTGCGGGCACGGTGTAAACGTCTTTCTTTCGCTTGAGAACGACCATTTTGTATTCCCCCATTGGGCAAATCCGGCCCCAGAGTTTAACATGCCCCGACAGAAAGGGGGAGTGGTGCGAGTAGAGCTTCTCTCTGTTACGCCTGACGCGGAGGCGCTGATCGCCCGCTGCGCGCGGATAAGCCATCGGTCCGAGGGCAAGGCATCTCCCGAGGCCGATCGGGAGCTTATCAGGAAGCTGATCCGGTGGGGACATGAATCGGTGTTGGAATTTGCCCACGCCGTGTTCCTCATCGAGGGGATCAGCCGGGCCTGTGCCAACCAGCTCACCCGGCATCGCCTGGCGAGCTTCGTCCAGGAATCCCAGCGCTATGTGGACGTGAGGGACCGCAATCTCGTTCACCCGCCTAGCCTCAAGGGGGAACTTTGGGAAAAAGCGTTGCGCCTCCATGAGCAGGCGCGCCTTTTGTATGAGGAGCTTTTGCAGGAAGGCATCCCCAAGGAGGATGCTCGCTACGTCCTCCCCATCGGGACGGAGACGCGCCTTGTTATGTGCGCCAACTTCCGGGAGCTGAGGCACATCATCCGGCTGCGGGGGTCGAAGGCTGCCCAGTGGGAGATCCGGGAGGTGGCCCGGAGGATGTTAGAGCTCATGCGGAAAGAGGCGCCGAGCGTGTTTTGCGACTTGGAGGTAGAGGCATGAGTTTTTCCATTCTCTCTGACCGCGAGATCGCCGCCCTGTGCCAGGGCGAGCGCCCCATGATCGAGCCGTTCATCCCCTACCAAACGGGAAAGCCCTCCTGGGGCCTGGGGAGCTTCGGCTACGACATCCGTCTAGGGAAAAAGTTTCTCGTGCCGCTGGGTGGTGTGAGCGCCGTCCTCGATCCGGTGGATTTCCCCCGGGAACACTTCCGCGAGATCCAGGCCGAGGAGGTGTTCGAGCTCGCCCCCCACTCCCAGGTCCTGGCCGAATCCGTGGAGACTTTTAACATGCCAGAAGACGTGATGGGGGTATGTTGGGGGAAGAGCTCCTATGCCCGTTGTGGCCTTCTGGTCAACGTCACACCCCTGGAATGTTTCGACGACCAGACCGAGATCCTCACCCTCGAGGGTTGGAAGAAGTTCGAGGACCTGGCAGAGGGCGAGATCGTGGCCACGTTGAATAGAGACGGCGTGCTGGAATACCACCCGATCATCGCCCGCCAAAAGCGATGGTATGAGGGTGAGATGATCCACATTAAGGGACGCAGCATCGATCTCCTGGTGACGCCGGAGCACCAACTCTACGTGCGCAGGCAAGGGAAGTTCGATTTCGAATTGCTTCAGGCCGGCGACCTAGAAGGCTACCATGACCTAGAATTCAAAAGAGACGCGTTTTGGCTCGGGGAGAATCCAGAGCATTTTGTGCTTTCTCCATTACCGAATGAGGGACAAGCATCCACAAGAAGGGTAGCGTTACAAGTCTTCGACATCCTAGAGGAACTAGGCGAAGCCACTACGCCTGAACTCTATGAACGCTTGGAGCCACCCAAGCCAACCCGCAGGACCTTTCACCGACTGATGACGATCCTGACCAATCTGGGAGCGGTAGAGCGCCATCGGGTTCATTCTACGGAGGGCCGCTCCAGAGGTGCCTCGCATTTCTGGAAGTACCGGCTGAAAAGGAGATTGACCGATTTCGGGCTCCTGGAGCCGATAGCTGTGCCCACGGAGGCGTGGGCCAAATTCTTCGGCCTTTGGATAGCCGAAGGGTCAGCGTATATATCGAAGAAAGGCGACTATGTGGTCAAGATCGCATCTCTCCATACCAACACTAAGCGAAAGGCCAGGGAGGTGGTCAGCGAGCTTCCCTTCAAGTGGCATGAGACACCGTACGGCTTCGCTACCGTTAACAAACAGCTTTGTACGTACCTCATGCAGTTCGGACACGCCCACGAAAAGCATGTGCCGGAGGAGATCAAGAGGTTGTCCCCGCACCTTTTGCGCAAGTTCCTATGGGGATACATGCTGGGCGATGGCAATTTCCAAACGCTTACAGCCTCGACATCCTCCCAACGCTTGATCGACGACTTACAGGAGATAGGCCTTAAGGCGGGGTGGCCCGCCTCTTACTGGACCGGTGCGGAGCTCGGCAAGCCCGTGCATGCCGATCCTCAGTACACCTCAAACAATCCGATCTTCAAAGTCCGCTTTTCCAAGGAGGGGACCCCGAGGCACGGCAGGGCCAAAGAAGCCTGGTCTCGGGTTCCATACAAAGGCTTCGTTTACGACGTTACCGTACCACCGAACCACACGATATACGTGCGGAGGAACGGCAAGGCGGTATGGTCCGGAAACTGCGGCTGGCGGGGCAGGCTCACCATCGAACTTGCGAACCTGTCGCCGCTCCCCATCCGTCTCCACGTGGGACAAGGGATCGCCCAGGTGGTGTTCTTCCGGGGGAAAAGGCCGAATCGCACCTATGGAGAAAAGGAAGCGGGCGGCGTTTACCAGGACCAGCCGGGGGTCACCTTGCCCAGGTGAAAGCGAGGGGAGGTAGGGTCCGGGGTGAAGCGGATCCAAGTTATGATGGCGGTCCTTGTTTGCGTCTGGGCTTGGTGCCTGGCCCAGGAAGAAGGCACTCCGGTGCTTCCCTTGAGCACGCTCAAGCTGGACGCCTTCTATGAGCTCTCCTTCACGCCGGACGGGGCCTTCCTGGGCGTGGCCACCTACCAGGGGGTCGTTCTCTACACCCTCCCGGCCCTCGAGCAAACCCGCTCCTTTTCCCTACCGGGGATCGCCTATTCCCTGGCGTTCTCCCCGGATGGCCACTATCTAGCTGCCGGTGCCTATGGCGCTGTCTGGGTATGGGATTTTGCGACCGGCGAGCCGGCCGCGGTCTACAAGGGGGAGTTCGGGAACGTGTACGCCCTGGCTTTCACCCCAGACAGCCGGCGGCTCCTCATCGGAACGGGCGAAGGCACCCTCATCCTGTGGGAGGTGGGGGCGGAGGAGCCGTTATGGGCCCGCAAGGCCCACTCGGGCTCGATTCGGGGCGTGGCCGTCTCCCCGGACGGGACGCTCCTCGCCTCGGGGAGCATGGACCAGGGCATCTTGTGGGACCGCTCCGGGGAGGTTCTATTCACCTTCCCCGGCAAGGCCTGGAATGTGGCCTTTTCCCCGGATGGCTACTTCCTGGCCGTGGGGGCGGGCAAGGTGGTGAAGCTGTGGGACACCGCCGTGGGGCTTTGCTACCGCTCCTTGTGGGAGCACACGGGCTGCGTGTGGTGGGTGGAGTTCTCTCCAGACGGCCGGCTCCTCGCCTCCGCCTCCCTGGACCACACCGTACGGGTTTGGGACCCAGAGGAGGGTGAGTGCCTCGCCGTGCTTTCCGCCCACGAGGATTCGGTGGAGTGCGTGCGCTTTTCCCCGGACGGGACGCTCCTCGCCTCCGGGTCCGGCGACGGCGTGGTGTACCTCTGGGACCTTTCGGCCTTCTTCTCTCGTGGCCACTAAAGAGGGACCATGTGATCCTAGCCGGCCGTTGACATCGGGACCGGGGATGGCTGGCCAGGCACTTTCCGGTGTATCCTTCCCGGTGGTCGTGAGGGAAAATCCGGTTCGCACGTCGGCCAGGTGGGTGACTAGACAGGCGCGCTACGTGCGCCTGGACGAAGGGAGGCTTCACTCCCTTGCCCACCAGCTCGAGGAAGCCAGCGTCCCTTCCTGGGAGGGGAGGTATCACTTCCGAGGGGACGAGGAGCTCACATGTCGGTACCTTTTGGTCCTCGACGCCCTCAACTTCTGTTTCTGGCCGGGGAAGGCGAAGTGGACGGTTCCCGGACCGGATGGTGAGCCCCTCACCGGTTATTTCGCGCTGGCCTACGCCCTCAGGCGAGCTGCTGAAAAAACGCCGGATTTCTACGCGCCGGGGAACCTGGCCGCCTTGGACGAGGGCGGTCTAGGGGAGGTGCTCGGGGAAATCCCACTCCTCCGCATGCGGGTCCGGGCGGCGCGGGAGGTGGGCCAGCTCCTCCTTCGTTTCGGCTCGGCTAGGGGGTTCTTCTTGGCTTCCCGCGGCTCCTGCCGGCGGCTGGTGGAGCTCGTCACGGCTCACCTCCCCTCGTTCAGGGATGCCGCCCTGTACCGGGGCCGCGAGGTCTTCTTCCACAAACGGGCCCAGATCCTGTGTGCCGATCTTTACGGGGCGTTCGCCGGAAAGGGCCTGGGGGACCTGCGTGATCTTGACTGGCTGACGGCGTTTGCCGACTACAAGTTGCCCCAGCTTCTCAGGGCTCAAGGGGTTCTGCTCCTAGATGCCGGGCTTGCGGCCAGGATCGACCGGCTGGAGCCCATCCCGGCCGGCTCGCCCGAGGAGGTGGAGCTCCGGGCCGCCACCGTAGCCGCTGTGGAGGAGCTGGTGAGGCTGCTCAGGCTGCGCGGCCGCCCATTGAGGGCGTTTGAGGTGGACTGGATGCTGTGGCACCTCGCCCAAGGGGATCTTCCCCATCCCCATCACCGCACGATCACGATCTTCTACTGAGGTGGGGCAGGTCTTCATTTTTCAGTATAGGCACGCTATACTTATCTTATGGCCAGGCCCTTGCGCATCCAA
>JAGGRX010000140.1 GCA_021159405.1 Candidatus Bipolaricaulota bacterium
GGACTCGTCCGACTGGCCTAGGGTGCTTGACACTTCGGCCTTCCTTTGCCCGGCCTCATCGACCCCCGTTAGCCAATGATTCGGACAAACCGCCTTCGGCCCAAACGCAGCACCATGGGAGGCCGGAAGGGCACCCGGGCCCGCACCGAGGTCACCCGGGCCCCGTCGAGCCTCACCCCTCCCTGCTCCACCAAACGGCGGGCCTCAGAGCGTGATCCCACAAGCCCCGTAGCGAACACCAGATCCACAATTCCCACCGTGCCGTCCTCGGAAAGGAGCTCTGGGGGAAGCCGCACCTCCGGCATCTCCTCGGGAAGCTCCCGGGCCTCGAACACCCGCTCAAAGTGGGCCCTTGCCCTTTCGGCTTCCTCCTCCCCATGAAAGCTGCGTACGATGGCGTAGGCGAGGCGCTTCTTGGCCTCCTTGGGGTGGAGTTTTGCGGCTTCTTCCCATGGGATATCGGTAAGAAGCGTAAAGTACTGGGGCATGAGCTCGTCGGGAAGCGACATGACCTTGCCGAACTGCTCCTCCGGGGGCTCTGAGATGCCGATGTAGTTCCCGCGGGACTGGGACATGGCATATCTTCCGTCCGTTCCGATGAGGAGGGGCATGGTCAGGATCACCTGGGGGGCTTGACCGTACTCCCGCTGGATGTCCCGGCCGATCAGAAGGTTGAACCTCTGATCTGAGCCCCCGAGCTCCACGTCCGCCCCGATGGCCACCGAGTCGTAGGCCTGGGCCAGGGGATAGAGAAACTCCATGATGGTGATGGGAACTCCCTCCCGGAACCGGCGCGCGAAGTCCTCCCGCTCCAGCATCCGAGCCACGGTGTACTTGGCACTGAGGACGATCACGTCCTCGAAGGTGAGCTTCCCCAGCCACTCGGAGTTGTAGCGCACCTCGGTCCTCTCCGGGTCCAGAATGAGGAACGCCTGCTCCTTGTAGCTTGCCATGTTGCGCTCGATCTCCTCTGGGGACATCGGCTCACGGGTCTTGGATCTTCCTGAGGGGTCACCGATGCGGCGGGTGAAGTCCCCCACCACGAGCACGGCGGTATGGCCCAGGTCCTGGAAGGTGCGCAACTTCCGCAGCACCACCGCATGGCCCAGGGTGAGATGGGGAGCGGAGGGATCGATCCCGAGCTTCACCCGCAGGGGCCTTCCCTCCCTCAGGGCCTGCTCGAGCTTGGCCACAAGCTCCTCCTGAGGAAGCAAGGTCTCTGCGTTCTTTGCAATGAGCGAAACCTGTCGTGCTACTTCGGCCTTGATATTCACTTCGGGTCCTTTAGATCACCACCGCCGAGGCCACCTGATCGCCCTTATTCAAACGGATCAGGCGTACACCTCGGGCGTAGCGGGAAAACGTACTCACCTGACCCACCGGGAACCGGATCACCTTGCCGGACGTGGTGGACAGGGCCACCTCGTCGTCCTCGGCCACAAGCAGGACCGCCACCACGGGGCTTGCCCCCTCCAGCTTGATCCCGATCACGCCCTTTCCACCCCGCCGCTGGGATGGGATATCCGAAAGGTCCACCCGCTTCCCATAGCCATGGGCTGTGACCAAAAACAGCTTTTTCCCCTCCCCTGGAGGCACCGTAACCATGCCGACTACGAAATCCCCCGCATTCACCCGGATGCCGATCACGCCCTTGGAGGGCCGGCGGGTGATGCGCACCTCCCCTTCCGAGAACCTGATGATCTGCCCCCTGGCCGTTGCCAGGATCACGTCCCCCTCACCATCGCTGGGGAGCGCTTCCACCAGCCGGTCCTCAGGCGGAGCCGAGTGAGCCAAAATACCCTTGGTGTGAGCATTTGCATAATCGGAAAGGGCGTTTTTGTTCACGATGCCCTGCCGGGTGGCAAGGAGCAAATACCCCCGCCCATAGTCCTCCACCGGGACCACCGCCCGCACCACCTCATCGGGCTCCATCTCCAAGAAGTGACGGAGGTTCTTGCCCACGGAGTCCCGGCCGGCGATGGGGAGCCTGGCCGCCGGCAGCTTGAACACCCGGGCGCGGTCGGTGAATACCAAAAGATCATGGTGCGTAGTGGCATACACCATGGTGCGCAGGCCATCCCCGTCCTTGGTCCGAATCCCGATCACGCCTTTGCCACCTCGTCCCTGGGACCGGTAGGCCTCACACTCGGTGGCGTTCACATACCCCTTCAAGGTGACGCACAAAAGGATGTCCTTGCGCGGGACGTCGAAGTCCTCTAAGTCCTCGGCGTCATCGCTCGCCACGATGGCCGTACGCCGCTCGTCACCGTATTTTTCAGCTATGCCTCGGAGCTCCTCCCGGATGAGATCGTCAAGCCTTTCCGGGTCGGCCAGGATCGCCTCGTACTCGGCGATCTTCGTCTTGAGCTCCGCCAGCTCTTCTTCTACCTTGCGCCGTTCCAGGCGCGTGAGCTGCGAAAGGCGCATCTTGACCACCGCGTCGGCTTGCTTGTCCGAAAGGCCTATCTCGGCGGAAAGGAGCACCTTGGCCTCGTCAGGATCCCCGGCACCGCGTACGATCTCGATCACTTCGTCAAGCCGATCCAAGGCCAGCTTGAACCCCTCTAGGATGTGGGCCCGCTCGCGGGCAACCCGCAGCCGATATTCCGTACGTCGCCTGACTACCTCCCGTCGGAAGGAGAGAAACGCGTGGATCAGCTCAACAAGGGAAAGCGTCTTTGGGCTTCCGTCCTGGATGACCAAAAAGTGGCAGGAGAAGGTGCGCTCCAGGGGCGTCAGGCGGAACAGCTTCCGGAGGATGCGGTGGCCATCCACCCCCCGCTTGAGTTCCACCACCACCCGCAACCCCTCCCGGTCGGACTCATCCCTGAGGTCGGCCACCCCCTCCAGGTCCCCGGATTTCACCTTGGCGGCAATCGACTCCAGGATGGTCGACTTCCTCACCTGGTAAGGGATCTCGGTGATCACGATGCGGCCATCCTCCACGAACGCCTTCGCCCTCACCTTGAGCTTCCCTTCCCCGGTCTCGTAGGCCTCTTTGATCCCCTCTTTCCCCACGATGATGCCTCCCGTGGGGAAGTCCGGCCCTGGGATGATGGGGAGCAGCTCCTCCACCGTGGCGTCAGGGTGATCCATGAGGTAAAGCGTCGCCTGGATGAGCTCCCGTAGGTTATGGGGCGGGATCTGGGTGGTCATGCCCACCGAGATCCCCCAAGCCCCGTTGGCGAGCACATGCGGAAAGCGGACCGGGAGGACCTCCGGCTCCTGGAGGGAGTCATCGAAGTTGGGCACAAAATCGACCGTGTCCTCGGACAGCTCCTCCAGGAACTCCATGGCTATAGGGGCAAGCCTCGCCTCGGTGTAGCGCATGGCCGCCGGCTCGTCCCCGTCGATGGAGCCGAAGTTCCCCTGGCCGTCTATGAGGGGATAGCGGGTGGAAAACGGCTGGGCGAGCCCCACCATGGCCTCGTACACCGCCATGTCCCCATGGGGATGGAACTTACCCATCACCTCGCCCACGATGCGGGCGCATTTCTTATGGGGCTTCCCCGGGGTAAGGCCCAGCTCCCGCATGCCGTACAGGATCCGGCGCTGGACGGGCTTGAGCCCGTCGCGGACATCCGGGATGGCCCTGCCGCGGATGACCGAGATGGCGTAGTCGATGTACGACTGCTCCATCTCGTCTTCGATGTAAGTGGTCTGGATCCGTTCCATAGAAGCTCTCCAACCAAAGGAAGTTTACTCGCTCAGCCCCCAGATCGCAAGGATTCTTGCGTTTGAATCCGATTTTTCCGCGGCGTACCATGAGGCAGGATGCGAAGGCGGGGGTTCATTTGGGTTATGGGGGGCCTGGCCTTGGGGCTCGGCATTGCCTTCGTGATAGGCGTGCTTGTGTTCTGGGTCTGGCCCGAATATCGGAAGGCTAAAAGTCCCCTTGGGGAAGTAAGCTGGGGAAACATCGTCGTCCGGTATCTCAAGGAAAGCCCTGTCGCTGAGGAAGCCGAGGCCCTCGCCCATAAGCTCAATGAAGAGTGGCGACAGGTGCTTAAGGTCCTGGACATCCCGGAAAATTCTCTTCCCAAGTCGGTCTACGTATACGTATACGCAGACGCCTCCGAGCTTCCGCTCGCGTATTCGGTACGCTGCCAAGAAGAGACCACCCAGTTTGCGGTGGTAGACGTCCTTGTGGACCGGCCATTTGCTGGGGCGCTAGCGCGCTTGGCTTGCTCCCTGGCTTACGGTGGGGCGGGCAACCCGGTCTTCCCCCGGGGGCTTGCCCTGTACCTGGACGATCCGGATGCAGCGTGGGCAGCGGAGGCCATGGTATACGGTGGCAAGGAAAAGTGGCGTCTTTTGTTTGAAAACGCCGACAGATTGCTCCCCCGCGACCCATGGGAGACGTTCTTCTTCAAAGTCGACGCTCCCTGGGTGAGCGCCACGCCCTCCCTTGAGAGCGTGCGCTGCCTCCTTAAGACCAAAGAATGTCAGGTGCGCCAGGCGCAAGCGTGGGAGTCGACCGCCGCCGCCTTTGCAGCCTTTGTTCTGGAACGCTTCTCCGGCCCAGGGGCCAAGGCGTTTTGGCTTGCCTCCACATGGGAGAGGGGGGCTCGGGCCTTGGGCCTTTCCCCGGACGCTTTCGCCCGAGAGTGGGAAGAGTACCTCGAGGCAAGCTTCGCCCAAGCGAAAGCCAACCCCTTGATCCTTGCCAAACGTGATCTATTCACGGGAAAGCCCAGCATGGCCATCGCCCATTTGGAAGGCCTCTCTGGGGAGGAGCCCGATCTCCTGCGGGGACTTGCTTACCTCGCCCTAGGAAAACCAAGCTCCGCCCAAGCATTCCTTGCCTCCTCCCCGAAAGCGGCCCCTCTCGTTCGGGCCCTTGCTGGGCTAGGAGAACCGGAAGCGTTGGAACTTGGAAGGTTCGTCGTCATCGGTTCCCAAGCCAAAAGATACGAGCAAGAGCTCGTTCAAGCGAACGCAGCCCTTGACCGGGCCCTGTCCTTCTGGGAGTTAGATGAAACGAATCTTCCTGAGAGGATAGCCGTTTACCTTACCCATGCCTCCCCTGGAATTGACCTTCCTTGGGGCGTGATCTGGGTTCCCCCAGGGGACGTGGATCTGCCTGAGATGGCGGTTGGCCTGGTGCTTGAGCTCGTCTCCCCCATCGGCCTTCCCAAGTTCGATGCCTTGGTGCAGGGACTGGCGCTTTACCTTTCCCATCCGGAGCGAGACTTCAAATCAGAAGCCCTGGACGTCTTAAATGAAGGGAGATGGGTGTCGCTGACCCAGCCCTTGTTCGATGGTTACCCCCGCCAAATAGCAGAGGCCGAGGCGGGGGCGTTCGTGAGCTACCTCATCCGCGCTTACGGCAAGGAGGGCGTACACCGGTTCTGGAAAGCCATTGCCTCGGGGGCAAGCCCGTTCAGTGCCGCTTCACAGGTGTTCGGACTGGATCTTTACGGGCTGGACCGTTCTCTTCGAGATTGGCTTAAACAACCCTGAACGGATCGAAGGCATCCCGCAGGGCATCCCCCAGGAAGTTGAAGGCGAGCACCGTAACGGTGATGAATATCCCGGGAATGAGGAGCCAGGGGTAACTTTGGATCGTGGCCGCGTTGTTCGCCTTGGAGAGGAGGAGACCCCAAGAGACCATGGGCTCGTGGATACCTATTCCCAAGAAACTTAAGCCGCTCTCACCCAAGATGGCTCCGGGAATATTCAGGGTGGCGGCCACGATCAGGTACGAGGTTAGGTTTGGCACGATGTGCCGCCCGATGATCCGGAGGTCATGAGCCCCAATCGCTTTGGCCGCCTCGGTGAAGTCCATGGACCTGATGGCAAGCACTTGCCCTCGCACCACCCGAGCCATTCCCGCCCCCCCTACCCCCGACATGATGGCCACGCACCCC
>JAGGRX010000113.1 GCA_021159405.1 Candidatus Bipolaricaulota bacterium
CGCGCACTGCTCGGAAGGGGAGCGAGATCCTACCGGGCGCAGATGAAGTGGATTACGTCCCCGTCGCGAACGCGGTAGTCCCGTCCTGCTCGCAATATCTTCCCCTGCTCCCGCAGCGCCCGCTCCGAGCCTGCCGAGAGGAGTTCCTCCAGGTCCATCACCTCGGCCAGGACGAACCGATCGCGGAAGTCGGAGTGGATGACGCCCCCGGCCTCCGGGGCGGTGGTCCCTGCCTGCACGGTCCACGCGCGCACCTCCGGCCCCTCAAACGTGTAGAAGGTCACCAGGGACAGGAGTTCGTAGGCTGCCCTTACCAGGCGCGACAGGGCCGACTCAGCCAGGCCCCACTCGGAAAGGAACGCCTTCCTTTCCAGCTCGTCAAAAGCGGCCTCGGCCACCTCGGCCTCAAGGCGTCCCCTGATGACCACGCACCCGGCCTCCCTTTCTCCTGCCAGTCGCTCCACTTCGGCGGAAAGCTCGTTCTCCCCCTCGTCCCCCACGTTGGCGATGAACAAGACGGGCTTGGCCGTAAGGGGGGAAAGGTCCTTGAGGCGGTCGAGCTCCTCCCGGGAGAGCCCCAGGGCCCGGATTGGGGTTCCCGCTCCCACCGCCTGGATCAGCCGCTCCAGGAGCTCGAGCTCCCTCCTCGCCTCCTTGTCCCCGGTCTGGGCAAGCTTCCTGACCCTGGCCCGCCTTCGCTCCAAGGTCTCCAGGTCCTTGAGGAGGAGCTCGGTCTCCACGATCTCGATATCGCGCCGTACGTCCAAGGTCCCGGTAGGGTGGGCCACCTCCGGGTCCTCGAAGCAGCGCACCACGTGCAGGATGGCGTCCACGCCCCGGATCTCCGAGAGGAACTGGTTCCCCAGGCCTTCTCCCTGCGAGGCCCCCTTCACCAGCCCGGCGATGTCCACCACCTCGATGGCCGTAGGGACCTTTTTCTTCTCCGGGAACAGGGAATGAAGCCGGTCCAGCCTTTCGTCCGGCACGGCCGCCACCCCATGATACGGGTCTATGGTGCAGAACGGATATGCCTCCACCTTGGCGCCGGCGGAGGTGAGGGCGTTGAAGATGGTGGACTTGCCCGCGTTTGGGAGTCCCACAAGCCCAAAGCTCTTCACGAAAGACGCTCCTTCACGAGCTCCGCCACCTGGGCCGGGGTGCGGGCCACCGGGATCCCCCGGGCCTCAAGGCGCCTCGCCTTTGCCTCGGCCGTCCCCTCGGCCCCCGAGATGATCGCCCCGGCATGGCCCATGCGCTTTCCAGGGGGAGCAGAAAAACCAGCTATGTAAGCCACCACCGGCTTTTTCATGTTCTCAGCCACATAGTCGGCCGCCTCCTCCTCAGCCGCTCCGCCGATCTCCCCCACCAACACCACGAGCTCCGTCTCCGGGTCCTGCTCGAAAAGCGGCAAAAGCTCGGTGAACGTACTCCCGATGATTGGATCCCCTCCGATCCCCACCACCGTGGACTGGCCGATTCCCGCTCGCGACAGATGCGAGGCGATCTCGTAGGTGAGGGTACCGCTTCTGGAGATGATTCCCACCGGCCCGGGCTGGAACACTTCCCCGGGCATGATCCCCACCTTGGCCTTCCCCGGTGAGATCAGGCCGGGACAGTTGGGACCGATCAGGCGCACCCCATAGCCCCGGAGGAGGTGGTAGGTTTTGAGCATATCGTGTAAAGGGATTCCCTCGGTGATGGCAACGAGCAAGGGGACGCCGGCGTCCGCTGCCTCGAGCATCGCGTCACAGGCAGAGAGGGCGGGCACAAACAGGATGGAGGCGTCGATCCCATGCTCTTGCATCGCCTCGGCCACAGAATCGTAGACCGGGATCCCGTCGAGCGAACGGCCCCCTTTGCCTGGGGTCACCCCTGCCACCACCTTTGTGCCGTAAGCCACCATATGCCGGGTGTGAAACGCCCCTTCGCTCCCAGTGATGCCCTGTACCAAAACGCGCGTGTCCTCGTTCACAAGAATGGCCACCCTGTTTCACCTCGCGTTAAGGGAAGGATAGGCCCCACTTCCCCGCCCGGCAAGTTTCGCCTTTAGAACTTCAGCCGAGAGCAACGGCGCCGCGGCTACCGGTTTGACATAGAGTTCTTGAACCAGTCCACGGCCCTACGCAGGGCTTCCTTGGCCGGGGTTTGGGGAAAGCCCAGTTCCTCCACAGCCTTTTGGGGGCTATAGAACATGTAGTGACGGGACATGCGGACCGTCTCCGGGGTCATCCGCGGGGTGCTCCCGGTTAGGCGGCATAGCCCCGCGTTGAGATAGGACATGGCCAGGACTGGCCAATAGGGCAGCCTCATCTTGGGGGCTGGAAGGCCTGTGATCTCAGAGAGGGTGAAAAGAAGTTCCTTCAGAGTCAGGTTCTCCCCGCCCAAGATGTAGCACTGTCCCACCCGCCCTCTCTCCATGGCCAGTAGATGTCCCAGGGCCACGTCCTCCACTGCCACCACGCTCATGCCGGTGTCCAGGTAAGCGGGCATCCGACGGGCGAGGAAGTCGCGGATCACCTGGCCGGTGGGGGTGGGCTTTACGTCGTAGGGTCCCACTGGGAAGCTGGGGTTCACGATTACCACCGGGAGGCCCTTTTTGGCGAATGCCAGGGCTACTTTCTGGGCCAGGTACTTGCTTTTCTTGTAGTCGCCCACGATCTTGCGTGGATCGACCGGGGTCTCCTCATCGGCAGGCCTTCCATCCTCCGGGAGGCCCAGGGCAGCCACCGAGCTTGTGTACACCACCCGCTCCACCCCGAGCTCCAGGGCCGTCTGCAGGACGTTTCGTGTCCCGTCCACGTTCACCTCGTAGATGAGGGAGCGGGGCCGCACCCAGAACGAGTAAAGGGCCGCGGCGTGGAACACAACTTCACAGCCCGCCATGGCCGCTTTCAGAGAGGCGCGATCGCGCACGTCCCCCAGGGCGAGCTCCACCGCAAGGCCCTTCAGGTTGCGCAAGTCCGAGTTAGGCCGCACCAAAGCTCGCACGGAAAAGCCATTTTTAAGGAGGGCCCTGACGAGGTTGGCCCCGATGAACCCCGTACCCCCTGTGACCAAGGCCTTCATCCCTTCTCCTTTTCCCTGCGCCGGCTGCGAAAGTATACGGCTTAAGGGGGGCTAAGAAACTCCGTGGTGTAGAGCTCTTCTAAGGGGAAAGTGCGGTCGACCAAGCCGTTTTGGTAAAGGAAATCCTGCATCCCCGCCCAGCGGTCGGCGTCGTCATGGCGCGCGCCCTCCGCATACAGGGGGAGCGTTGCGGCAAAGGACCGGCGATGCAGTTCGTCATCGCGATCCGGATAAAGCGAGAGAAACGCACCGAACGCCGCTTCTGGCCGCTCCAGGGTGAAGGCTATCCCCCGGGCCAGGGCCGTAAGGAACCCCCGCACCTCCCGGGCACGCTCTTGGAGAAGCTCGGGGTTTGCCACGATCAGTATCTCGTAGGTGTTGGGAACCCCGTAATCCTCCTGGGGGAAGAACACCGCCTTTTTCCCAAGCAGCTCCACCTTGATGAGCTCGAAGTTGCGAAAAGCCCCGATGGCGTCGACCTTTCCTGAAAGCAGGGCTGCCACCGTGCTCATCCCCACGTTCACGAGCTCGAACTCCCCGGGCTTCACCCCGACTGTGGAAAGCATGGTCCGCCAAAGGACGGGCTCCAAGGGGGCGAGGGAATAGCCCACCTTGCGGCCACGCAGGTCGGAAAGCTCCTCTATCCCAAAGTCGGCAAGGGAGAGCAGCCCGCCCAGCGCCCCGTCGATCAGCGCCCCCACCGAGATAAGGGGAAGCCCGGCCGCCTTGGCGATGAGGTAGTTCATCTGGGGGGTGAGGGCGAGGTCCACCACACGTGCGGCGGCGAGCTTGGCTGGGTCGCTAGGGTCGGCCGGGGGCATGATCTCTACCTCGATCCCCTCTTCGGAGAAGAAACCCTGGACCTGAGCTGCGTAAAGTGGGATGTGGTTGGGATTTGGTAAGAAATCGAGCATCACCTTCAGCGGGCTTGCCCCCGCCGCCAATTGCACCAGGACAACTAGCAGGAAGATGAGGCCCTTCCTCACGGCTGTCTCCTTTCCAATTGTCCCCGCCTGCGCCAGCGGAGAAGCCTCCATTGTAGCAATGTCACTCCTCCAAATAACATGCCCCCAAGGATGGTCAAGGTCAAGATGGCGGCGAACACCTGATCCACCCGCAGGAGGGCGTTTGCGTAGAGCATGAAGTAGCCGAGCCCCCGTTCGGCCCCGATCCACTCTCCAATGGTGGCCCCTACCAGGCTCAGGGTTGCCGCCACCTTGAGTCCCGAAAGCAGGAAGGGCAGGCTGGCCGGGAGTCGCACCAAGCGGAAGATCTTCCACTCAGAGGCCCCCAAGGAGTGGAGGAAATCGACCAGCTCTCCCTCCACGGAACGCAGACCATCGATCATGTTGACCGCGATGGGGAAGAAGGAGATGAGGGCGGCCACTATCACCTTGGGCCAAATCCCATACCCCAGCCACAGGACAAGCAAAGGGGCGATGGCGAACACCGGCACCATCTGGGAGCCCAGGATCAAGGGGTAAAGGGCTTGCCCCAAGGGACGCACGTAGAACACCGCCAAGGCAATTCCGACCCCACCCACAACCCCCAAGGCAAGGCCCAAAGCCACCTCAGCCAAGGTCACGGCCCCATGCTGTAAGAAGAGGGGAAGCCTGGTGAAGAAGACGATCAGGATGCGGCTTGGGGCAGGGAGCACGTAGGGGGGCACATGTCCCAAGCGCACCCCCATCTCCCAAAGAAGGACCAGGAGCGAAAACAGCAAGGCAGTTCGCCAAAGCTCCCGCGGTCTAATCGCCATTTGCATCCCCTTTCTCCAGCCACCTGAGCACCTCGGCCCGGAGCCGGACCGCCTCCCCGGAGGTGCGGTTCCGCGGCCGAGGAAGTGGCACCTCCACCGTGGCCGTGATGTGGGCAGGCCGAGGGGAAAGGACAATGATCCGGTCCGAGAGGACTACTGCCTCCTCCACGTCGTGGGTCACAAAGAGGATGGTTTTCCCTAAAGCTTCCCAGACTTGGCGCAGCCAGTCCTGCATCGCAGCGCGGGTGAGGGCGTCCAGGGCCCCCAGGGGCTCGTCCAAAAGGAGCACCTCCCTGTGGGTAAGGAAGGTGCGGATGAGGGCGAGCCTTTGCCGCATCCCCCCGGAGAGTTCCCCGGGATAGGCATCCTCAAATCCCGCCAGGCCGAACCGCTGGAACAGCTCCCGGGCCTCCGCCTTCGCTTCGGCCAGGGGTCGGCCGTCCACTTCGGCAGCCAGCACGGCGTTGGCGAGGGCGGTACGCCAGGGAAGGAGGGTATCGGCCTGCGGCATATACGCCACCTTGCCCCGGGGGTCAACCGCCTTTCCGTGAATCAACACCCGGCCAGCCGTGGGCCTGAGGATGCCACAGGCTATCCGCAGGAGGGTGGTCTTCCCACAACCCGAGGGCCCCACCAGGGTGACCCAGCTCTTCTCCGGCACCACCAGGCTGACCTCCTCCAGGACCGGCAACGCCCCTTCTCGGAAGGCAAAGGAAACCCCTTCCAGGGCCAGTGCCGGCTCTTCCAGGGAGAGGTCCGACTTAGGGAAGCGTCCCTTTCCCATTGCCAGCGGCATTTTAGCGCCTCGGCAGCCTTTTCGATTCGGAGCCTCAGATCTGGGCTTGTCTTACTAATCGAGGAGCCGAAGGAAGAAAACCCTGAGGATCCAAGGTAAAGGCAAAGAG
>JAGGRX010000029.1 GCA_021159405.1 Candidatus Bipolaricaulota bacterium
TGGGCTGTTGCGGGCCGGTGGAGCGTGGGGATAAGATTTTGCGCTATGCACGAAATCAGGACGGGATTTGGCGATATCTTGAAGCGGCAGCTTGAGCTTGCCGAGCGCAACTACGAGCTCCTTTCCGACCGTGGGGTGCGGGCGATCAACGTCATGGGGGCCATCGGTTCGGGCAAGACCGCCCTCATCCTTCGGATGGCCGAGCGCCTGCAGGGGAAGGGGATCCGGGTGGGGGCCATCGCCGGGGACGTGGCCGGGGACGACGACATGCGAAGGTTCCAGGCGGCGGGGCTCCCCAGCGCCGTGATCAACACCGGGGACGACTGCCATCTGGACGCCCACCGGGTGGGCCATGCCCTGGAGGATTTTCCGCTCTCTGCGGTGGATGTCCTGTTCATCGAAAACGTGGGGAACCTGGTGTGCCCGGCCGACTTTCCCTTGGGCACAGACCAAGACCTGGTGGTGATCTCGGTGACCGAGGGGGACGACATGGTGAGGAAGCACCCCAAGATGTTCGCCCAAACGGACGTGATCGCCATAAACAAAGTGGACCTCGCCGAAATCGTGGGAGTCGACCCCCAGCGGATCGTCGAGGACTACCGCAAGGTGAACCCGCACGGCCGGGCGGTGCTCACGGATGCCAAGAGCGGTCGGGGGGTGGAGGAGCTCCTGTCCGCCCTGGGGTTTTAAGGTGCACGAGTATTCCCTGGCCCAGTCACTTCTGGAAGGCCTCCTCGAGCACCTCTCTGCCCATCCGGTGGAGGGGCGGATCGTGAAGGTGCA
Organism: Candidatus Bipolaricaulota bacterium; assembly: GCA_021159405.1. Lineage (GTDB taxonomy): Bacteria > Bipolaricaulota > Bipolaricaulia > Bipolaricaulales > Bipolaricaulaceae > 64-32. The sequence goes on from JAGGRX010000029.1 coordinate 784, forward strand.
TGTCAGGCAAGGGGAGCTGCTCATCCTCTCCGAGGAGGCCCTGAGGGAGGCATGGCGCATCCTCTCGGAGGGGACGCCCCTCGCCGGCTCGGAGCTTGCGATAGAGAAGGTGCCGGTGATGGTACGCTGCCGGGCCTGCGGCTATGAGGGGGATGCCAAGTACTTAGCGGAGGAGGGCTGGCACCAAGCGATTCCCATCCTCTCCTGTCCAAAGTGCGGGGCGCAGGTGGAGATCCTGGAGGGGAGGGACCTCGCCATCGTCGGCCTCACGGTGGAGGAGCGCCCCAGCCCAACGCTCCCGGCCGGCTAAGCGCTGCACCGCTCCTCGACCACGATCGGTCCCTTTATCCAACGGCGGCGGGCTGAAAGGAGCACGGGGACGAGCACCGGACAGGCCCAACCGTCCGGCCTCTCCACCTCCGGACCGAAGAGCAGCGCCCGATCCCCCCGCCTCACGTTGGGAACGCCGGTGACGTCGGCCATGGCCGTATCCATCCCGATCTTCCCGAGGAGCGGCACGGTCCGGTCCCGGATCGTCACCCGCCCAAGCTCCGGCCGCAGGCCATCCCCGTATCCCGCTCCGAGCACCGCCACCTGCCGAGGCCCTGGGGTCACATAAAGCCTCTCGTAGCCCACCGGCCAGCCCGGGGGCAGCCTTCGCACCGCCGTCACTTCCGTCCACACCCGGGCCACCGGCCTGAGCGAAAGCGGCGAGGGCAGCGGTCCTTCCGGATAGCCATAGATCACCGTCCCCACCCGCACCATGTTGAACGGAGGAGCAGTGCCTTCGGGAAAGGCGAGGGCCGCGGCGGAGTTCGCCAGATGCCGCCAGGGGATCTCGATCCCACGGCAAAGCCAGTCTTCTAGGCACTTCCTGAACTTCCACACCTGGGCACGGGTGAAGGCAATGTCATCCTGGGAAGGGGCGTGGGCGGAGGAGAGGTGCGAGTAAACCCCGACGAGGCGCACATGGGGGGAGCGAAGCAGCTGCTGTACCGCCTCCTCGGCCTCCTCCGGGAGGAGGCCGAACCTCCCCATTCCCGTGTCCACGGCGAGATGGACCAAAGCGGGCCGGCCCGCCCGGCGGGCGGCCCGGGGCACCTCCGCCACCATCCCCTCGTCCCCGATGGGAAGGTGGTACCCCTCCCGGATCGCCTGAAGGAGGGCCTTACCCAGCGGGGGAAGCATGATGAAGATGGGGTGGGAAAGGCCTAGCCGCCTGAGGGCCCGCGCCTCCGCGAGGGAGGCCACCCCATACCAGTCCACCAAGTCCTGGGAAGCCTCCGCCACCCGCAGGAGGCCGTGCCCGTAGGCGTCCTCCTTGACCACGAACATCAAGGAGCAGCCGCGGGGAAGCCGCTCCCGCACGGCCACCAAGTTTGCGCGTAAGGCCCAAAGGTCGATCTCCGCCCGGACCATGGTCTTCCCATTGCCGGCCGTGCGCCAGCGCAAAACAACCCTCCCTGTCTCAGGCTGAGTGGACATCGGTAACAGCCGGCGAGAGGGGAAATCCGCTTTACCGCTCGTACACGGCCACGGGCTCTCCCAGCCGTTCCCTTCGGATGGTCACGATGCCGAGGCCCGGGGCCTCAGGGTCGTGGAGCTCCTGACGGCCGGCCACTATGTGCGAGCCGCCCTCGGCGATGAGCTGAGCCTCAGGCTCTGTGCCCAGGTCCAGGTCGCGGAAGATCACGTTCCGCTCGGCCATGGCGAAGTGGACGGCGGCCGTGGCAGACAGATTCGATTCCACCATCCCGCCGATCATGTTGGGAACGCCCGCTGCCCGACAGATCGCAGCGATCTCGCAGGCGCGGCGAAGCCCGCCGGCCTTCATCAGCTTGATGTTCACGTAGTCCACCGCCCCGGCGTGGATGACCCGCCAGGCGTCCTGGGGGGAGTGGACGGACTCGTCCGCCATCACCGGGATGGGGGAGCGCCGCCTCACCCAGGCCAAGCCCTCGATGTCCCAGGCGGCCACCGGCTGCTCCACGAACTCTATGCCCAGCTCCGCCATGCGCGACAGGGCCCACACCGCCTCGGCCCTGGTCCAACCCTGGTTGGCGTCGATCCGCAGGGCAACCTCCTCGCCCACGGCCTCCCGGATCCGGCGCACCCGTTCCACATCGCGGACCGGGTCCTCACCCACCTTGACCTTGATGGTCCGGAAGCCCTCCCCCACGAGCCTCTTCGCCTCGGCGGCCATCCTCTCCGGGGCGTCGATGCTCACGGTGAAGTCCGTCTCCACCGGTTCGGCCCGGCACCCTCCCAAAAGCCGCCACACCGGCTCCCCGTAGATACGCCCCACCAGGTCGTGGAGGGCGATGTCCAGGGCCGCCTTGGCCGGGCTGTTTCCCTCCAGGGCCTGGTCCATCCGGTCCACAAGATGCCCCAGGCGGCGGGGGTCCTCCCCGAGGATCAGAGGAGCCAAAACGTCCAGGGCAGAGATGATCGTGTCCGCCGTGGCGGCAAGGATCCGTCGGCTGGGCGATCCCTCTCCCCACCCCTCGCATTCGGCATCGTCCACCACCCGGACGATGATCTCCTCTACTTCGGAGACGCTGCCTAAAGCAATGGTGAATGGCTTCGCAAGCGGAAAGCGAAACCGGAAGACCTCGATACGTTCCACTGTGCTCATCTTTACTCCCCCTTTCTAGGCTCACGCTAATCGTACACGGCCCCGAGCACGGCCACCGTATAATCTCGCCCGTGGAAGGGTGCAGGCGCCTTTACATCCGCGTAAACGGGATCGTCCAAGGGGTGGGCTTCCGCCCCTTCGTGTACCGCATCGCCGTGCGAACTGGCCTTGCCGGGTTCGTCCGCAACCTGGGGGACGCCGGGGTGGAGATCGAGGTGGAGGGCCCGGCCGGAAACGTGAAGTCCTTCCTCTCCGCCCTGCGGGACGAAGCGCCGCCCCTTGCAGAGATCGCCGAGCTCCGGGTGGAGGAGCGCCCCCCCACTGGAGAGAAAGGGTTTCGCATCCTCGCCTCCCGGGACGGGGGAGAGGGAGGCGGCACCATTCCCCCGGACATCGCTACCTGCGATCGGTGCCTCGCTGACATCGACGACCCGAAAAGCCGCTACCACGGCTACTGGGCCACAAGCTGCACCGACTGCGGACCGCGGTTCACGGTGATCGAGGCCCTCCCTTATGACCGCCCCCGCACCTCAATGCGCGACTTCCCCATGTGTGAGGAGTGCCGCCGGGAGTACACCGACCCCCTGGACCGCCGTTACCACGCCCAGACCATCGCCTGTCCTAAATGCGGCCCCAGGCTCACCTATATTGAAGGCGGCCGCGAGATCGAAGGGGAACCGATAGGGCTTGCGGCGGCGGCCCTCCGGGAAGGGAAGATCGTGGCCATCAAGGGAATCGGGGGGACCCACCTCGCCTGCGATGCCACCCGGGAAGAAGTTGTAGCCGAACTACGCCGGCGCCTCTCTCGGCCGGGCCAGCCCTTCGCCCTCATGGCGCCGCTTCCGCTGGTGCGGGAGTTCGCCGAAGTTTCCCCGGAAGCCGAAAAACTCCTGCGCTCTCCCCGGCGGCCCATCGTGGTCCTTGAGGAAAAGCCCGGGTACCTCGCCCCCGCCGTCGCTCCGGGGCTCCACACCGTGGGGGTCATGCTCCCCTATTCGGGGCTCCATCACCTGCTCTTTAAGCAGCTTCACTTTCCCCTGGTGATGACGAGCGCCAACTTCCCGGGGCGGCCGATGCTCATCGAGAACGAGAGGGTCGTCTCCGAGCTTTCCGGGATCGCCGATGCTTTCCTCGTGCATAACCGCCGGATCGTGGCCCGCTGCGATGACTCTGTGGTACGGTTCGCTGCAGGGGCCCCGGTGTTCCTCCGCCGCTCCCGGGGCTGGGTGCCGGAGCCGATCTCCTTGGACCTAGGGGAGGAGCCGCTTCTTGCTCTGGGGGCGGAGCTGAACGTGGCGTTCGCCCTCTACCATCGGGGGAAGGTGTACCTCTCCCAGCACATCGGGAACGTCGCGCACCTCGAGACCCTGGAGTTCCTGCGGGAGGCGATCGAGCACCTGCTTGCGATCACGGGCGCTCCCAGGCCGCGGCGGATCGCCTGCGACCTCCACCCAACCTTCGCCACCACCAAGCTCGCCCGTGAGCTCGGGGAGCCGGTTCCGGTGCAACACCACGTGGCCCACGTGGCCGGCCTCGCCGCCGAATGGGACGTAGACGAAATCGTTGGCATTGCCGCCGACGGCTACGGCTATGGGGAAGACGGAACGGCCTGGGGCGGCGAAGTCATCGTCTGGCGAAAGGGGCATGCCGAGCGCGCGGGCTCCTTGGTGGAAGTCCCCATGCCGGGCGGGGACCTGGCCACCCTGCGGCCGGGCCGCATGGCAGCAAGTTATCTCATTGCGGCCGGGCTTGATCCCCAAGACTCCGGGCTCTCCCCCAGGGAGCTTGCGGCGGTGCGGTTTCAGATCGAGCGGGGCCTGAACTGTCCCCACACGACGAGCGCCGGGCGGTTCCTCGACGCCGTCTCCGCCTGGCTTGGGATATGCAAGGAGCGCACTTACGAGGGGGAACCGGCGATGCGGCTTGAGGCCGCGGCCGCCGCGGGGCACCCCTTTAAGATCGAACCCCCGATCCGGGAGGGCAAGGGGAGGCTCCTCCTCGACACGGTGGAGATCTTCCGATCCCTGGTTGAGCTACGGGAGGGAGGGGCCTCCGTAGCGGACCTTGCGGCCACGGCCCAGGCCGCCCTGGCCCGGGGCCTGGCGCGGATCGCGATCCGGGTCGCACGAAGGCACGGGATTCGGGCGGTAGGCCTCACCGGCGGCGTCGCCGTAAACGATCGGATCGCCTCTGCGGTGCGGGAAGAGGTGGAGAAGGCCGGCCTCAAGTACCTTCAGCACCGGAAGGTCCCCCCGGGGGACGGCGGGATCGCCTTCGGCCAACT
>JAGGRX010000040.1 GCA_021159405.1 Candidatus Bipolaricaulota bacterium
GATCGAAGGTGACGATCACCCCCACATCCTTAAACAGGATCCTGTTCATCCTTCCAACTAAAGCCTCAGGTCCACCTCATGGCAGCGCTCAAGGAATGCGACCAAAAGGTCGATGGCCGCCCGGATGTCCTGTTTGTGGGCGGCTTCCACCACGGAGTGGACGTAGCGGGTGGGGATGGACAACGTGACCACTGCCGCCCCCTCCCGGGCAAGCTGCATCCCCCCGGCATCGGTCCCTCCCCGGGGGAGGATCTCGAGCTGATACGGGATCTTCTTTTCTTCCGCAAGCCCCACCAGAAACCGCACCAGCCCGGGGTGGGAGATGGATGCCGAGTCCTTCACCTTGATGGCCACCCCCTTGCCCAGCTGGGTCACTTGCTTGTGGGCCTCCACCCCAGGCGTGTCGCAAGCCAGGGTCACATCCAGGGCCACCCCGATCTCGGGGGCAATGGCGAAGGCGCTGGTACGCGCCCCCCTCAGGCCCACTTCCTCTTGTACCGTGCCCACGAAGTAAATATCCGCTCGGTGCGCCTCGAGCCTTCGCAGGGCCTCAATGGCTACATATACGCCTACCCGGTCATCCAGGGCCTTCCCCGACACCAGCTCCCCCACCTCGACGAAGTCCTGCCGTAGCGTCACAGGGTCCCCGACCCGCACCAGCTCCTTAACCCGGTCCCCGGGAAGCCCGAGGTCCACGAACAGGTCGGAGATCTTGAGCTCCTTTTTCTTCTCCTCCTCGGTGAGGATGTGTACCGGCTTTGTCCCGATGAGCCCCACCAGGGGACCGGACCCGGTGTGTACGGTAACCCGTTTGGCAACCAGCGTGCGGGGATCGAACCCGCCCACCGGCTCTATCCTGAGAAAACCCTTCTTCTCATCCACGTGGGAGACGAGAAAGCCGATCTCGTCCATATGGGCGGCCACGGCCACCTTGGGCCCCTGGCCTTTCTTGCGCGCGATTAAGTTCCCCAGTCGGTCCACCGTAAGCTCGTCCACCTGCCCGGTCAGGGCCTGTTTGATGATCTCGCGGATCTCTTCCTCTCGACCTGGAACGCCAGCTGCTTCCGAAAGGCGTTTGAGAAGCTCCACCTTTGTCCTCCTTTCGCATCCATGTTAGATTCAATCGTCACTGGCGGCAACTTTGGTGGTTTTGCCCCACCCCGTTAGAATCGGTGTTACTATGATCCCGATTCGAGATTATCGGCCGAGCGGGGTTACCCCCTATGTGACCGTGGGCTTGATCTTGCTGAATTTGGTTTTATTTATATATGAGCTCACCTACTCCACATCTCAGGTAGCCTGGATCGATGGATGTGCCTGGCGGGATACCCTGGGCACGGCCCCCCCGGGGTTCAATTACCTGCTTTACAAGAGGCTCGGGCGGGGGTGCCTGTATCCAGTCTCCGAACGTGATTACTTCGTGATCCAGTACGGGCTCATTCCGGCTGAATTCTGGTCCGGAACAGATCTCCCCCCTACCACCCCTTTCCCCGTTTGGATGAATATCTTCACATCCATGTTCCTCCACGGCGGCCTCCTCCACGTTTTGGGAAACATGCTGTACCTGTGGATCTTCGGGGACAACGTGGAGGGGGCGATGGGGCATGGGAAGTTCCTTTTGTTTTACCTCGCCTGTGGGGTAGGGGCGGCCATGCTCCAGATGGGCGTGCATCCAAGCAGCACTGCCCCCATGGTCGGCGCCTCCGGGGCCATCGCCGGGGTGATGGGGGCTTATCTGGTCCTTTTCCCCTGGGCCCGGATCCTCACCGTAGTCCCCATTTTCTTTTTCATCCAGTTCATCGAGGTCCCGGCCATCGTGATCCTTGGGTTGTGGTTCCTGATCCAGTTCGTCTCCGGGCTCACGGACCTCTCCTCCCTGAGTGGGGTGGCCTGGTTCGCGCACCTTGGGGGCTTTCTCACCGGGGCCTTGCTCGTCTTCCCCTTGAAGCGCCGGGGGGTGGTTCCCGGGCTTGTGGTTTGGTGGCGACGACGCCGATCGCCCTGGGGTTGGTGAAGCTGACGCGGGTTGTGTTGGGGTTGGATGAGGCGGGCAGGGGGGCAGTGCTCGGGCCCTTGGTGATGGCCGGGGTGCTCGTCCCGGAGGACGGTTTGGCCCGGCTGGTCGAGTTGGGGGCCCGTGACTCCAAAACCGTCCCCCGGAAAAGACGCCGCGGGCTCCTTGCGGCCATCGTCCAGGAGTTCTGGATCCGGACCGTGGTCATCTCGGCCAAGAAGGTGGATGAAAAAGGGCTCACGGAGCTTGAGCTCATCGCGGCCGCCAGGATCGTGCGTTACGCGTTATCCACAATCTGCGACCAGTCATCAGCCGCCTCCAATTCGTTACCCATCACTCATCACCCATTACCCATCACGGTAGTTATGGATGCCCCGGTGGCCCCGAGGGCGATCCCCGCGTTCCGGGCCAGTTTGGCTTCCGCCACCGGCCTTCCGGAAGGGGACTTCTCCATCTACCCCAAGGCGGATAGCCTCCACCCGGCCGTGTCTGCGGCATCGCTTGCGGCAAAGGTGATCCGGGATGCCTACGTTGTCTTCCTCCACAAGCAGTACGGGGATTTCGGCTGGGGATACCCCGGGGAGGGGAAGGTGGTGGAGTTCCTCACCCGGTGGCTGGCGGAGCGGGGTGAACTTCCCCCCATCTGCCGCACCCGCTGGCGTACAGCAAAGCGTCTGCTAGAGGGAAAGCTCCCCCTTTAGCGGAGTCATCGAGGTAAAGTTCACCTTGCGAATTCAGTTCCCTTGGGTCAGAATTGCCGCAAGTACGGACATGTATCATTACGGAGGAGGAATCGCATGCCCAAGCGGACCTATCAGCCACACCGCCGGCGCAGGAAGCGAAAGCATGGTTTCCTGGCCCGCATGAGCACGCCAGGGGGGCGGGCGGTCATCGCCAGACGTAGGAGGAAAGGGCGGAAGCGCCTCGTCCCGGTTTAGATGTCGCCAGGGATTGAAAGGATGGCGTTGAGCAAGAAGCGCGTTTATGAGGTTGCCCGGGAGCTCGGGGTTCCTACTAAGGAACTCATCGAGGCCTTGGCCGAGATGGGGATGCCCGGCCTCAAGGCCGTGAACACGGTGGATGAGGAAGAGGCCGAGGTCATCCGTGAGCTATTTGAGGAACACAAGGGGAAGACCGCAACCGCCCAAGCGCAAAAGGAAGCCCAGCCTGCGGCTGCCGCACCGGCCAAAGAGAAGAAGCCGAAGCCCGGAGTCCCCCGGCCGCCGGTGGTGGCGGTGCTCGGCCACATCGACCACGGCAAGACCACCTTGCTCGACACCATCCGCAAGACCCACGTCACCCAAGAAGAGGTCGGAGGGATCACCCAGTCCATCGGCGCCTACCAGGTCGAGGTGGACGGGCGCCTGATCACGTTCATCGACACCCCCGGGCACAAGGCGTTCACCTCCATGCGGGCCCGGGGAGCCCAGGTCACCGACATCGCCGTCCTGGTGGTGGCCGCAGACGATGGCGTGATGGCCCAGACCCTGGAGGCCATCGATCACATCAAGGCGGCGGGGGTGCCCATGATCGTGGCCATAAACAAGATCGACAAGCCCGAGGCCAACGTCGATCGGGTGATGCAAGAGCTGGCGCAAATCGGCTACACGCCCGAGGATTGGGGTGGTGACACCATTACGGTGCCCGTTTCGGCCCTCACCGGCCAAGGCGTCCAGGACCTCCTGGAGATGATCCTGCTTGTGGCCGAGATGGAGGACATCCGGGGCGATCCCAAAGGGGAGCTGGATGCCACGGTGATCGAGTCGCACATGGACCCTGCCCGCGGCCCGGTGGCTACGGTGATCGTGAAGAACGGCACCCTCAAAGAACGCGATATCGTGGTGGTGGGAACCACGTGGGGGCGCATCCGGGCGTTGTATGACCATCAGGGGAAACGCCTAAAGGAGGCCGGGCCCGGCACCCCGGTACAGATCTTAGGGCTTGAGGATGTGCCGCCGGCGGGCGAGCGGGTGGAGCTCGTCAAAAAGCCAAACCAGGCCAAAGCCTTGGTGGAGGAACGCCGCCGGGCGGCCCTCGAGCAGCGCCGTGTGGCCCGGCCGCTCATGACCTTCGAAGATCTGCTCCAGGCGGCCGAGCGCAAAAAACTTGCGGTGGTGCTGAAGGCCGAAAGCGTTGGGGCCTTGGATGCCGCCCGCCTTGAGCTCGGGACGATCGAGGCCGAGGGCGTGGACCTGGACGTCCTGCACGCCGGGGTGGGGCCGATCACCGAATCGGATGTGCTCCTTGCCGCCTCAGTGGAGGATGCCCAGCCCTTGGTGGTGGGCTTTGGGGTAAAGGTCGATTCCAAGGCCCGCAGGGCAGCAGACGAGCGCGGCATCCCGGTGCGCACCTACGACATCATCTACGACCTCACCCAGGACATCGAGCGGGCCATGCGTCGCCTTTTGGGGCCCGAGTACGTGGAGGTCAAGGTGGGCGAGGCCGAGGTCCTCAAGACCTTCGACATCGATGGGGTGGGGCGGGTGGCCGGCTGTGTGGTCAGGTCCGGCAAGGTGGTCCGGGGCGCCCGCGTCAAGGTATTGCGCCTTGGGGAAGAGGTGTTCGCTGGCGAAATCGGCTCCCTGAAGCGATTCGCTCGGGATGTGAGGGAGGTGCAGGCCGGCCGCGAGTGCGGCATCCGCATCCGCGACTACGACGACGTCCAAGTTGGGGACGTGCTCGAGATCTACACCCTGGAGGAAGTCCAGGCCTGACGGCCATGGCCGTGGGACTTTTACGCGTGTGGCTTAAGCTTTACGGCACCGAAACCCTAAAGGAAAAACGTTCGATCCTGGAGGGGCTTCTCATCCGTACCCGGCGCGAGTTCAACGTATCGGCCGCGGAACTCGACCTCGTCGACGAGCCCGGGGCCGCGCTGCTTGGGTTTGCACACCTCTCTAACGACGGACGCTTCTCCGATCAGGTGCTGATGGAGCTGCTCAAGCGGCTCGAGGGCGACCGCGCTTTCTATGTGGAGGATTGGGAGCTTGAGGTCCTGTGATAAGTGAGCGCACGCGCAAGCGCCTCTCGGCCGAGGTCCAGCGCATCCTGGCCGAGGTCCTGGAGTTCGAGGTCAAAGACCCCGCTCTTAGGGCGACCTTTCCCACGATAATGGATGTGGAGCTTTCCCCAGACGCCCAGCGTGCGGTGGTGCACGTGTACGTGCCCGGTGGGACGAAGGAGCGCCAGGCTGCGCTGGTTGCTCTGGACCACGACAAGGGTTTTTTACGCACTCAACTTGCCCGCAGGATGCATGTCAGGCGCGTTCCGGAGCTTGTCTTTAAGCTCGATGAGACCCTGGATCGAGCGCTAAAGCTGGAGAAACTCTTTGGGGAGGAGGAAGGGTAAACTTGCGCCTTCCATGCCTGCACCGGCGTCAAGCTTGAGCAGGTGCTCGTCCTCTTTCGTCCTTTCCTTGGGACTTGCCTTCTCCCCCTGAGAAATTCGGCGAGGCCCGGACCCCAAAGAAGACCCTGGAGCGCCTGGAACTCCTCCAAGACAAACTTTCATCCCTGCCGAAGGAATAGTGAACACAGGCTGAGTGCCTCCGATTATTTGCTCTAGCAGAGGATAGAGGGCTATATTCTCCCCAAGGGGGATCGTTTGCCCCAAAAG
>JAGGRX010000092.1 GCA_021159405.1 Candidatus Bipolaricaulota bacterium
AAAGCCCGTCCAGGCCGCCCCCCAGGCCCCCACGAGCAGCTCCCTAAGCTCCTTTGAGAACGCCTCCGGGTCCGCAAACGCAAGGAACGGGTGTTCCTCGAACTCCTTGGCATCGTAGAAGGAAAGGGGCCGGTCCGTGGCGATGATCTCAAGGTACTCCATGCCCTCGGGCTCGGTGACCCTAAGGCGCCAGCCCTTGGTGGGGAGCACATGCTCCCCGGCGGGGAACCATGGCTCCTGAAGGAACCGGTTGGGCAAAAGGAGCTCCACCGTGCCGTCGGGCCGAACGTCGTAGAGGTACACCCAGGCTCCCTGAGACAAGGTGAAGCGCACGGTGAGGTACTCCCCGGGGGCATAGGTGTCCTTGTCCGTGGTCAGGGTGACCGCGATGCCTGGCTCCGCTGGGGCGGGGATGATCCCTTGGGGGAGCGTCTTCTCGCCATATCCGCTCAGGGGCGACAGCAATACTAGCGCCACGAGCGGCCAGAGGCGCCTCATCCTTTCCCTCTTTCCGACAGCCCCTTTCGAAGCGCCCTCAAGGGGAGCAGGGCGCAGGAGAGGCGCGTCTTGATCACACCCCCCAAGGCGGAGAGGAGCTCCTCATCCTTCATCTCCTCGAGTTCAGAGACGGTTTTACCCTTGATCATCTCGGTGAGGAGGGAGGCAGCGGCCTGGGAGATGGCGCAGCCCTGGCCTTCGAACCGGACGTCCTTGACCGTCCCCTCCTTGACGGAAAGCTGGAGCCGCACCACGTCCCCACACAAGGGATTCGCCTCCACCACGTCGATGTCAGGGTTTTCCAGGGACCCTTTGTTCCTGGGGTTACGCCAGTGCTCGAGGATCAGCTCTTCATAAGGAGCCATCGTTGCTCCCTCCGCTCAATGAAAGGCCTTCCATACCTGATCCAGGGCGGAGAGGAACGTGTCCACCTCCTCGGGGGTATTGTAGAGGTAGAAGGAGACCCGGCAGCTGGCCGGGATATCGAGGAGCCGGTGCAATGGCTGGGCACAGTGGTGCCCGGCCCGGATGGCGATCCCCTCTTGATCGAGCAGGGTGGCTACGTCGTGGGGATGGATGCCGCGGAGGTTGAATGCCACCACCCCGCCCCGGGCCTCCGGGTCCTTGGGCCCGTACACCTCCACGTAATCCCGCGCCAGGAGCCCCTCCAGGGCCCGGGTTGTGAGTTCAAGGTCGTGTTGCCGTACCTCCTCCATGCCGATTCCCGTGAGGTAGTCCACCGCTGTACCCAACCCCACCGCCTGGGCGAACGGGGGAGTGCCGGCCTCGAACTTGTAGGGGACGTCGTTCCAAGTGGCGCGGTCGATCCACACCTCCCGGATCATCTCCCCGCCGGTGAGAAACGGAGGAAGCTCCTCCAAAAACTCCTTTCTTCCCCACAGGACCCCGATCCCGGTTGGCCCGAGCATCTTGTGCCCGGAGAAGGCGAGGAAATCCGCCCCCAGTTCCCCCACGGAAACCGGCATGTGGGGCACCGACTGAGCGGCATCCACCACCACTGCCGCCCCCACGCGGCGCGCGAGGGCCGCGATCCTTGGGATAGGGTTGATCGTGCCCAAGACGTTGGAGACGTGCGTGACGGCCACCACCTTGGTCCGGGGCGAGAGCTTCGCCTCCAGGTCCGCGAGGTCAAGCTGCCCCTCGTCCGTGACCCGGATCGCCGCGAGCCTGGCCCCTTTCCGCTGGGCGAGGAGCTGCCAGGGGATGAGGTTGGCGTGGTGCTCCATCTCCGTAACCAGGATCTCGTCCCCGGGCCCCACTCGGGCTTCCCCCAAGGAGTAGGCTACCAGGTTCAACGCCTCGGTGGTGCCATGGGTGAACACCACCTCGTGGGGATGGGCGCCGATGAACCGGGCGACCTTTTCCCGGGCCTCTTCATAAAGGTCGGTGGCCTCCGCCGCAAGCTGGTAGAGGCCCCGGTGGACGTTGGCGTTGGTCTCCTGGTAAAAACGGGCCACCGCCTCGATGACCTGCCGCGGCTTTTGGCTGGTGGCCGCCGAATCCAGGTACACGAGCGGGTGCCCGTTCACGGTCCTTTTAAGGATGGGAAAGTCCTCCCGCACAGCTTTGAGGTCGATCATCCTTGCGCCCCCTCGAAGGACATCTCAAGGAGCCTTTTCAGCTCCACTGAGTATTCTAGCGGGATCTCCTTCAGGATCGGAGAGACGAAGCCGTTCACGATCAGGCTCATGGCTTCCTGCTCCGTGAGGCCCCGGGACATAAGGTAAAACAGGTGTTCCTGGGAGATCCTTCCCACGGTGGCCTCATGGCCCAGTTCCACCTCGTCGTTCTCCGCGTCCAAGGTGGGGATGGTCTCGGTGCGAGCCTCAGGAGAGAGGAGCAAAGTCGAGCACTCCACGTGCCCCTTGGCCCCCCGTGCTTCTTTGGCTACGTACACCTTGCCCCGAAATGTGGCCTTGGCGTCCCCTTGCACTACGGAGCGGGAGACGAGGCGGGAGCTTGTGTTCGGGGCCAGGTGCAGTGCCCGTGCCCCCACGTCCAGGTGTTGCCCGTCCCGGGCGAAGGTGAACCCCAGGTTCTCCGTCTTGGCCCCCGGTCCCAAGAGCACCGTGGTGGGGTAGAGCATGGTGACCTTGCTGCCTAAAGACCCGGACACCCAGTCCACCGTGGCCCCGGCATAGGCCAGGGCCCGCTTGTTGTTCAGGTTGTAGACGTTCCTCGACCAGTTCTGGATGGTGGTGAAACGCACGTGGGCGTTCTCCTTTGCGAACACCTCCACCATACCGGCGTGCAGGGCCGCCTTGGTATAGCGGGGGGCGGAGCACCCCTCGATGTAGTGCACCGAGCTCCCGGGCTCGGCGATGATGAGGGTATGTTCAAACTGCCCCACCCCTTGGGTTTGCATGCGGAAGTAGCCCTGAAGGGGGATTTTCACTTCCACGCCTTCGGGGACCCACACGAAGGTACCCCCGGACCACACCGCCCCGTGCAGGGCGGCGAACTTGTTGTCCTCCGGGGGGATGGCCCGCATGAAGTATTCTTTCACGAGGTCGCCGTGTTTCCTGACCGCCTCCTCCATGGGCTCGAAGATCACGCCCTGGGCCCGTACCTCCTCCAGAATCGAGCGGTAGACCACCTCGGAGTCCACCTGGGCGCCGAGGCCTGCCAGGGCTTCTTTCTCCGCCTCGGGCAGCCCCAAAGCGTCGAACGTCTTTCTGATCTCCTCGGGGAGTTCGTCCCAGCTTGCCACCGGCTCCACCGTGCGGGCGTAGTAGGCTACCTCGTCGAGATCGACCTCTGAGAGGTCCGGACCGAAGCGCGGCATGGGGAGTTCCTGGAACGCACGCAGCGCCTTAAGGCGCAGCCGGAGCATCCAGTCGGGTTCCCCCTTCTCCCGGGAGATCTCCTCCACTACTTCCCGCGTGAGTCCCTTTTTAAGCGCTGGTTTTCCCTTCATCGCCTGACCGCCTTAAAGCCCCCGGCCTCGATGGCCTGGGCGAGTTCCGGACCGCCCTCTTGCGAGATCCTCCCCTCCTCGAGCACGAACACCCGGGCCGGGGGCACGTGCTCCAGGATCCTGGGGTAATGGGTGATGATGAGGACGGCCGCGCCAGACTCGGCGAGCTCCCGGATCGCGTCCGCGATGAGCCGCACCGCGTCCACGTCCACCCCGGAATCCGGCTCATCCAGAAGGGCCACCTTGGGTTTGAGGAGCCAGGCCTGCAAGAGCTCCGACCTCTTCTTCTCCCCACCCGAGAAGCCGACGTTGAGTTCCCGGTCTGCGAGTTCCTCCATGGCCAGCCTCTTTGCTGCCTGTGGGTAGGCGTCTTTGAACTCGCAAAACCCCGTGCCCTGACCATCACAGGCAATGCGCATGAACTCCCGCAGCCTTACCCCCTCCACCTCCGGGGGATACTGAAAGGCGAGGAACAAACCCTTCTTCGCCCGCTCGTTTGGTGGAAGGTGGGTGATGTCCACGCCGGAAAGCAGGATCTTGCCCCGCTCGATTCGGTAAGCCGGATGACCCGCCACGGCGAAGGCCAGCGTGGATTTACCGGATCCGTTTGGTCCCATGAGGGCGTGGACCTTGCCCTCTTCCAAGGCCAGATCCACCCCTTTTAGGATCTGCGTTCCGCCAACGCTTACGTAGAGGTCGCGTATTTCCAAGATGGCCATAGCGAAAAAGGTTACCGTTTCGGTCCACTTTTTCAAGGTTTGGTCGCGCTCGATTTGCTCAAACCTTTGGAAGAAAATAGAATCCGCTTAAGCCATGAACGTGGTCATTGGGCTTGAAGTCCACGTACAGCTTGCCACCCGCACCAAGCTCTTCTGCGGCTGTCGGGCGGATTACTTCGCTGCCCCTCCCAACACCCTCACCTGCCCCGTGTGCCTGGGGATGCCCGGGGCATTGCCCGTGCCCAACCGGAAGGCGGTGGAGTACGCTCTGCGGGTGGCCTTGGCACTGGGGGCGAAGGTCCAGAAGAACTCGCGCTTTGACCGCAAGAACTATTTTTACCCCGACCTTCCCAAGGGCTACCAGATCACCCAGCGGGATGCCCCGCTGGGGGTGGGGGGAAGCCTCACCTTCCACACCGACGGGGAAGAGCGCACCGTGCGCATCCGGGAGCTTCACCTCGAGGAGGACGCAGGAAAGCTCATCCACACAGAAAAGGGGGCCCTGGTGGACATGAACCGGTGTGGGGTCCCGCTTGTCGAGATCGTGACCGAGCCTGACCTCCGTTCCCCCCGCGAGGCCCGGGATTTCCTCCGGGCCCTGCGTACCCTCCTGCGGCACCTGCGCGTCTCGGGCGGGGACATGGAGAAGGGGGAGCTGCGCTGCGACGCCAACGTGTCCATCTCTCAGGACGGGGGGCTTGGCACCAAGGCGGAGATCAAGAACCTGAACTCGTTCCGGGCGGTGGAGCGGGCCTTGTCCGCGGCCGCAGCCCGGCAAGCTGCGCTGATCGCCCGTGGGGAGCGGGTGGTCCAGGTCACCTACGGCTGGGACGAGGGGCGGGGAGAGCTGGTGCTACAGCGGGTGAAGGAGGAGGCTCACGACTACCGCTACTTCCCGGAGCCGGACCTGGTGCCACTGGAACTATCCTCTGAGCTCCTGGCGCGGGTAAGGGCGGAGATGCCGGAGCTTCCCTGGGCCCGCCGGGATCGGCTCATCCGCCAATATGGGCTTTCCCCGCGGGACGTCGACACCCTCCTCGCCGATCCGGAGCTCTCGGACTACTTCGAGCAGGTGGCCAAGGGGGTGGGGGACGGCCGGGAGGCAGCGAACTGGATCCTCTCGGAGCTGCTGCGGTATTGGCGGGAGGGGCCGCCAGTACCGGCCCAAGAGCTCGTCCAGCTCATCCTACGGGTGCGGGAGGGGAAGGTATCCCGCACCAACGCCAAGGAAGTGCTGGAGGAAGCGGCGAGTTCCGGAAAGTCCCTCGCGAAGCTCCTCGCAGGGCGAGCCCTGGAGCAGGTGTCCGACGAGGCGGAGCTCCGGCGACTGGCCCAAGAGGCCATCGCCGCCCATCCCCAGGCGGTAGCCGACTTCCGGGCCGGCAAGACCCAAGCCCTGGGCTTTTTGGTAGGGCAAGTGATGCGGAAGACCAAGGGGCGCGCC
>JAGGRX010000104.1 GCA_021159405.1 Candidatus Bipolaricaulota bacterium
GGTGGAGGAGTCCCGCGGCTTCCGCCGCTCTTGGACCCGCTGGTTCAGCCCTTGATGCAAACCAAAGGGCGGACGCGGGCTACCTTGGCGTTGAGGCCGGCCCCCACCGCGGCCTCTACCACCAGGTCCACGTCCTTGTAGGCACCAGGGGCCTCCTCCGCCACCCCAGGGGCCGAATGGGCCCGGATCACGATCCCCCGGGCGGCGAGTTCCTGCACGATCTTCTCCCCCCGCCACTGTTTCTTGGCCTTCTTTCGGGACAGGGCCCTCCCGGCCCCATGTACCCCGGAGCCCCATACCCTCTCCATCCCTCGCTCCGTCCCCCGCAAGATGTAAGAAGCGGTGCCCATGGTGCCGCCCACGAGGACGGGGTGGCCTACCTTACGGTACCTTTCCGGGTTCTCCGGCCGACCGGGCCCGAAGGCACGGGTGGAGCCCTTGCGGTGGACGAGAAGCTCCCGGACCTCCCCATTCACCCGGTGCCGCTCGAACTTCACGTTGTTGTGCCCCACGTCGTAGAGGGTCCTAATGGCATCGAAGGGGAGGCCGAACATGGGGGCCAGGGCCTCCCGCACAAGATGCGCGATCACCTGGCGGTTGGCAAACGCGCAGTTGATCCCGGCGAACACGGCCGCAAGGTACTTCTGCCCCTCGGGGGACCGGATCGGGGCGCAAACAAGCTCCCGCTCCCGGATGGGGATGCCGTATTTTTTGCTTGCCCGCTCGAGCTCCTGCAGGGAGTCTTGGCCGATCTGGTGCCCAAGCGCCCGGGAGCCGCAGTGGATGGCCACCAGGATTTGGCCCTCCTCGATCCCGTAGGCCGCGGCCGCCTCACGATCGTAGATCTCCTCCACATACTGTACTTCCAGATAGTGGTTCCCCGAGCCCAAGGTCCCAACCTGGCGGAACTGGCGCTGCTTGGCTTTGAGGGAGACGGCGGCCGGGTCCGCCCCCTCCATCCGCCCTCCCTCCTCGATGAACTCCAGATCCTCGGGGATCCCGTAGCCCCGCTCCAGGGCAAAATAGGCGCCCTTTTTCAGCACCTGGTCGATCTCGGATACCGAGAGGCGGAGCTTTCCCTCGGAGCCCAAACCCGCTGGGACGTGGGAGAACAGCCGATCCGCCACCTCCTCCTTCTTCGCCTCGACCTCCTCCCGGGAAAGCGGGGTGGTAAGCACCCGCACCCCGCAGTTAATGTCAAACCCCACGCCCCCCATGGCCACGATCCCCTCCTCGGGGTCAAATGCACCCACCCCGCCGATGGGAAAGCCATATCCCGGGTGCACGTCCGGCATGGCGATGGAGGCCTTCACGATCCCGGGAAGAGAGGCCACGTTCCTCACCTGCTCCAGGGCGTTCCACTCCTGGCCCTTCTGCGAAAGCAAGGGCCGCAGGATCTCCTCTGAGGCGAAGATCCAGCCCGGGACGCGCATGTCCCCCGTCTTAGGAAGCTCCCACTCCCAATCGCTTACTTTCTTAAGTTCCATATCGTTCCCCCTCGCCCTAACCCTCTCCCGCGGAAGGGAGAGGGGATTTTCAAAGATCGAGAACGCACTGGGCGATCCAGCGATCGCCTTCTTTTTCCACCCTCATGCCGAAGTAGGTGGCCGCCTTGACCTCCACCCCAGCCCGGTGTCGGGCCGGGTCAAGCCGCTCCCCCCATGCCTTCCCGAAGAGGCGATACCCGCTATCCTCTTTTTTTATTTTGACCTCGAACCGAGAGAACACCAGTCCATCGATATCACGGCGGGCGAGGAGCTCCCCCAGCCAGGCTACAAGAAGGCCCTCAAGGGAATCGGCCTGAACTTCCACTTCCATGGCCTCCTTGGGCTCCACCCGCTCAAGGTCCACCATGAGGGAGAACATCCCCCGAGCGGCCTCGCAGAATGCTTCTTCGACCGTCTTTCCGATCCCCCGCACCCCGGCGTCGGCCGTGTGGTCAAGGATTTCGTAGGCCATCCTCACCCCCCAGGGGCCAGCGTTCGATCGGGGTGTAAAGGGGCCCTTCCGGACGAAGCCTGGACTCCATCAGGGTCAAGGAGCCCACCTCCACGTTCAGCGTGGGGAAGGGCACGCGGGTCAAGGCATGAGCCACGTCCCGGGGCACCTTGAGCCGGGCCAAGGTCACGTGGGCCTTGGCCTCCTTTCGCTCCGGGGAAAACCCAAGGGCCCGCGCTTCCATCTCGGCCCTATGGGCAAGCTCGGCGAACTGTGGTGAGTCCTGCTCCGGTCCGGCCCAGATCACCCGCGCCCGGCGCACGCTGGGGAATGCACCCAGGCGGGTCAACGCCACTTCAAACGGCTGCTGCCCCCGGGCGAGCTCGGCCCCCACGGCCTTGATCTCAGGAAGCATGGCCTCCTCGACCTCGCCCAGGAACCGCACCGTTATGTGAAAATTGTCCTTGGCCACCCATTTGGCCGGAGCGGAAAGCCCGGCCCTCACCATCCTGGCCACTTCCTCCAGTGCATCCCGGACGGTGTCAGCAAGTTCCACACAGAAGAAAATGCGCATGGCAAGACATTATACTGTGCCGGTAGCGCGGACCGCTTTGGAGATTTAACATCTCCAGGACGAGGTGAGAGGATGACGGAAAAAGCCGAGGGACTCAGGCTGAAGGTGGCTGAGGCCCATCAGCAGGACGTGGGGAAGGGGATCGCCCGGATAAGCTCCCAGCACATGGCGACGCTGGGAGTGGCCCCGGGGGAACCCATCGAGATCAGGGGGCATCGCACCACCGGGGCCATCGCCGCTCCCGCCTACCCGCCGGATGAGGGGCTGGACATCATCCGTATGGATGGGCTCATCCGGTCCAACGCCGGGGTCGGGATCGGGGACACGGCAGAGGTGAGGAAGGCTTCCTGGCAGGAGGCTGCCCATGTGACCCTGGCCCC
Organism: Candidatus Bipolaricaulota bacterium; assembly: GCA_021159405.1. Taxonomy (GTDB): domain Bacteria; phylum Bipolaricaulota; class Bipolaricaulia; order Bipolaricaulales; family Bipolaricaulaceae; genus 64-32. The sequence goes on from JAGGRX010000104.1 coordinate 2,893, forward strand.
GGCGCGGAGGGGGATTCGCCTTGTGGCTTCCCCGGACAGCCTTCGTCAGATCCTCCTCGGGCGGGTGGTGAAGACGGGCGATGCCGTGTCCACCACCGCCACCCGCCCCCCGGGGTCTCCCTTTGGGGGGGACCTCCTCACCGAACGGATCTTTCGGGAATTCTTCGAGTCGGGGGCATTCGGGCTGGGGGAGATCCGGCTCAAGGTGATACGCACCAGCCCCAAGGGCCTGGTGCGCATCACCCCGAACACCGAGATCGAGCTTTTGCCCGAGTACGTAGAGGCCGAGGAGCAGGGCCGGGAGATCCCCGAGGTCACCTACGAGGACATCGGGGGCCTGAAGGACGTGATCCAAAAGATCCGGGAGATGGTGGAGCTCCCGCTTAAAAAGCCGGAGCTGTTTGCGCGCCTGGGGATCGAGCCCCCCAAAGGGGTGCTGCTTTACGGCCCCCCGGGCACAGGGAAGACGCTCCTGGCTAAGGCCGTGGCCCACGAGACCGACGCCCACTTCATCGCCCTGTCCGGGCCGGAGATCATGTCCCGCTACTATGGGGAGTCCGAAAAGCGCCTTAGGGAAATCTTCGAGGAGGCCGAGAAGAACGCCCCCGCCATCATCTTCATCGACGAGCTCGACTCCATCGCCCCGAAAAGGGCCGAGGTGACCGGGGAAGTAGAGCGGCGGGTGGTGGCCCAGCTCCTCACCCTGATGGATGGGCTGAAGGAGCGGCGGAACGTGATCGTGATCGGGGCCACCAACCGGATAGAGGCCATCGACCCGGCGCTCAGGCGGCCCGGCCGCTTTGATCGGGAGATCGAAGTGAGGGTGCCGGACCGGGAAGGCCGCAAGGAGATCTTCATGATCCACACCCGGGGGATGCCCCTGGCCCCGGATGTGGACCTGGACGAGTACGCCGAACTCACCCACGGGTTTGTGGGCTCGGACATCGAGGCCCTGACGCGGGAGGCGGCCATGAACGCTTTAAGGCGGGTGCTCCCCAAGATAGACCTTGAGAAAGAAGGCATCCCCAAGGAGGTCTTGGACGAGCTCATCGTAAAAAGGGAGGACTTCGACCAGGCCTTAAAGGAAGTGCGCCCCTCGGCGATGCGGGAGGTGCTGTTTGAGATCCCGAAAGTTACTTGGGACGACATCGGGGGCCTGGAGGAGGTGAAGCAGCTCCTCAGGGAGGCGGTGGAGCTTCCGCTCAAGGCCCCGGACGCCTTCCGCCGCCTGGGGGTGACGCCGCCCAAAGGGATCCTGCTTTACGGCCCGCCTGGAACCGGAAAGACCCTGCTTGCCAAGGCCGTAGCCAACGAATCTTCGGCCAACTTCATCTCCGCCAAGGGCTCCGAGCTCCTGTCCAAGTGGTACGGGGAGTCGGAGCAGCGGGTGGCGGAGGTGTTCCGCCGGGCGCGGCAGGTGGCCCCGGCGGTGATCTTCCTGGATGAGCTCGATTCCCTGGCACCCAGGCGGGGCACGGCAGTAGGCGAGCCCCATGCCACCGAAAGGATCGTGAACCAGCTCCTCGCCGAACTCGATGGCCTGGAAGAGCTACGGGGCGTGGTGGTGATCGGGGCCACCAACCGGCCGGACATCATCGACCCGGCGCTCCTTCGGCCGGGGAGGTTTGACGAGCTCATCTATGTCCCGGTGCCGGACGAGGGGGCGCGGCTTGCGATCTTTAAGGTCCACACCCGGGGGATGGCCCTGGCGGATGACGTGGACCTTGAGGAACTTGCGAGGCTGACCAAGGGATATTCCGGGGCGGACATAGCCGAGGTGTGCCGCAAGGCGGGCAGGCTCGCCCTAAGGGAGGACCTCGGGGCGGAGCGGGTGGAGCAGCGCCACTTCCTCGAAGCCCTGAAGCAGACCCAGCCTTCGGTGACCCCGGACCTGGAGGAGCACTACCGCAAGCTGGCGCGGGACCTGCGCAAGGCCTCCCGCCAGATCGGATTCGTGGAGGAGGACTAAGCCCTTGACAGACCCTCCCGGGCGTCGTATTTAAAAAGTGCGGCCCGCAAAAGCGGGCCGTTTTCTTTTGGGCCCGTGCGGGCCCTCTTCGCTGGCAGTTCGGCGGGCCTCTCCCGGGCCTTCGGCTCGGGCCAAGTGATCCCCTATCACCCGCAGGGACCGGCTTACCGTTGCTCCCTTCCGGGCCTGGCGGGGTTCACCGGTGTGCGTCGCAGGGGGCTCGGCCGTCATCGCCTCCTTGCCCGGGCCGTTTCCACCTCCCTGCCCTCTCGGAAGGCCCATGGGCTCCACATATAGCGGGTTTTGGATACAGGGGACCGCTAACCCCCCGCCCTGCACGGGCCCAAAATCAGTGTACCGGTGCCCGGTGTATTGGTCAACTGCTCTCAGTAAATAGGCCAGGACATGTTGACCCACCCCTGAGGCCGGACTTGGGGGCATTCGAGGCGTTCTTGAAAAAGTGTGGCATCCCTCCTATTGGTAAGTTCATCCAAACCAGCATGAAAGGAGGGATGCCACCTTGCTGGCACTCACCCTCACCGAAGCTTACCAGTTCACCCACCAGGAGGGCAAAGTGAAGCTCAGACTGAAGATCGTACGCACCTTCCAGGAGTGTGGCAGCCTCAGGGAAACAGCCCGAAGACTTTCCATCT
>JAGGRX010000163.1 GCA_021159405.1 Candidatus Bipolaricaulota bacterium
TTACGGATCACGGATTACGGATCACGGACTTGATGTGGCGGGCGGCGAGGATGCCGGTCACGGCAGCGAACACGATGCCCCGGGAATGTCCGGAGGCATCCCCAGCCACGTAAAACCCGGGTAGCTCCGTCTCCATCCCCTCCCGCACGTTGTAACGCGTATCGTAGAACTTGATCTCCGGGGCGTAGATCAGGGTACCGTCGGCGGCAAGTCCCGGGATAATCAGGTTCAGCCGTTCGATCGCCTCCAGGATATCCAGCACCACCCGGTGGGGCAGGGCCATAGAGATGTCCCCGGGGGTGAACTCCTCAAGCGTGGGCTGGATGGGCACCCGGCGGATCCGCTCCAAGGTAGAACGACGCCCCTGCTGAAGGTCCTTGAGCCGCTGGAGGATCGGCCGCCCCCCGCCGATGGTGGTGGCGAGTTTGGCGATGGCGCGGCCGTATTCGGTGGTATCTTCCACCGGATCGGTGAGCTCTATGTGCACAAGAAGCGCGAAGTTGGTGTTCTCGGTCTTCGTTTTGTTCTCGGCATGGCCGTTTACGAGTACGAACTCGTCGTAGTCCTCCTTGACCACGAACCCCCGGGGATTGGTGCAGAAGGTGCGCACCATGTCATCGTAGGTGGGGGTGCGCACGCGGAATTTGGCGTCGTACATCACCCGCTCGATGGGCTCGTAGAGCTCGGCCGGGAACTCCACCCGCACGCCCACGTCCAAGGGGCCGAACTCCGGCCCCACCCCCAGCCTCCGGGTCACCTCCCTGAGCCAGTAAGCTCCCACCCGGCCCGGCGCGGCGATCACGTTCCGGGCAGTTACCGCTCCTCCATCCAGCTGGATCTCAAATCCCTGACCAGCTTTGGAAATGGACTTGACCTCGGTACCAAGGCGGAACTCCACCCCGCGGGCCACCAGGTCCTGGTACAGGGCGTCGATGACCTCGCGGATGCGCCGGGTGCCGATGTGACGCTGCCGGCCGGCGATGAACTCGATCCCGACCTCGGCGGCCCGCTTCTTGAGCCTGGCCAGGGCCTGTTCGTCCTCTCCGGAGTACTTCTCCGGCGCCCCATACCGGGTAAATACCTCATCCACACGAGCTATAAGCGCGGCAAGATCCCCCACCGAACAGCCGATGGCCGCCGTATCCCCACCGATCTTGGGGGTGAGGTTGAGCTTACCATCGGAGAAGGTGCCGGCGCCGCCCACCCCGCATGTGATGCTGGTACGTTCTTTGGGCGCTAGGCCCTTCTCCAGCACCACCACCTTTAGTCCGCCTTCCGCAAGCTCCAGGGCGGAAAACAGCCCTGCCGGACCCGCCCCCACAATCGCCACGTCGTATCGCATCGGTCGTCTTGCCCCCGGTGCACCGCAGGCTGCCTTGCCCCACGGTTTGGGATATCCTGCGATGGAGCCAAACTCGATCGTAACGTGAAATAGGAGGAGCGCAAGGTGAGGATCATCGGAGGGGAGAAACGCGGCCGCAAGCTCGTGGAGTGGCACGGGGCCGGGATTCGCCCCTTAAGGGACCGGGTACGCACTGCCCTGTTTGACATCCTGGCCGAAAGGGTGGTGGGAGCGGAATTCTTAGACCTTTTTGCCGGGACTGGGGCGGTGGGCCTGGAGGCCCTGTCCCGGGGGGCCCGGCGAGCCACGTTCGTCGATTCCTCCGCCCGGGCCATTCGCATCATTCGGGAAAACGCGCGCCGCCTGGGTTACGAGGACAGGACGGAAGTGATGCGAGGCGACGCCCTGAAAGCCGTTCGAACGCTGGCTCGCCGGGGACGGAAGTTCGACCTCGTGTTCGTAGGTGCCCCCTATAGCGGTGACCTCGCCCTGCGGTCGGCGTCCGCTCTGGGGAACTCAGGGCCGCTTTCCCCGGGGGCTACAGTGGTCGTCGAGGTGTTTCGTAAGACGGAGCCTGCCTTGCGCTACGGCGGCCTTAAGCTTGACTCCGTGCGCCAGTACGGGGAGACACGGCTTCTTTTCTACCGATTTGTGAAAGATGCACCTACAGAATAGAATCACGTCCAAAAGGAGGCCGAAATGGGCAGGCCTTTCATCCTCCTCACCAACGACGATGGTTACCTTTCCGCAGGGCTGCTTGCACTCCGCAACGCACTCCTCGATCTGGGGGAGGTGTGGATCCTGGCGCCGGACCGGAACTGGTCAGCCGCATCTCGCACCCGGATCTTCCACAAGCCTCTGCGGGTATCCACGGCGAAGCTGCCGGGTGGTGAAGAGGTGCACATCACCAACGGGTCCCCTTCGGACTGCGTGTCGCTAGCGCTTTTGGGGCTGGCACCCAGGCGGCCGGACCTGGTGATGGCGGGGATAAACGCCGGGGCCAACCTGGGCCGGGACGTGACCATGTCCGGGACGGTGGCCGCGGCCATGGAAGCGGCCCAGCAGGGCGTGCAGGCGGTGGCCATCTCTCTGGACCTGGGTGAGGGAGAGGAAGGGGTGGAGGCTGCCCCCCCGGACTACACCCATGCCGCCCGGGTGGCGGCTCAGGTGGCGGCGTTCGTGCTCGCGGAGCACCCCCTTTCCCCTGGAACCCTGCTCAACGTGAACGTGCCCCGGGGGAAGCCCAAGGGGGTTAAGCTGACCCGCCTGGGGAACAAGATCTACCGGGACGAGCTCGTGCGGGGAAAGGACCCACGGGGCAGGGAATATTACTGGCTTACCGGGGAGATGCTGTCCGAGCCCCCACCAGAAGTCGAGGATACCGATGTGTGGGCCCTGCTTTCCGGGTACGTGTCCATCACCCCGCTGCAGCTCGATCTCACCGCTTACTCCATCCTGGAAGCGCTCAAAGGGATCGAGGACAAGCTCAACCTCGGAGGATAGTCCAGGCCCCAAAGCCGATGAACAGTGCCCCGGCCACGTAACGCACCCATCTCAGCGCACCCTTCGGAAGGAACCCCTTGGCAAGCGCCCCCAGGGCCACCGCCACGGCGGTGCTCGTTAGCAGCGCCAGGCTGGCCCCCAAGAACACGGACAGGGGTTTCCGATCTGTGGCCATGGTCAAGATAGCAAGCTGGGTCTTGTCCCCAAGCTCTGCGAGGAAGACGAGGCCGAAAGCAGCTGCCACCGTGGCTATGTCCATCGAATATCACCTCCCAAGAATTCACCGGCCTCCTTGAGCCTGCGGAGGAGCTTTTCATCTGCCGGTGCCAGAGGCAGCCTCTCGAGTTCCGCAAGGTCCACCCAGCGGACCTCGGCGCAGCCCAAGGGCTGAGGCTCGCCGGAAAGGATACGGCAGCGAAAGAGACGTAGTCTAATGTTGCAATCCGGATAGGCATGCGTTGCGATGGCGAGCTCCTCCCCCACTTCCACTTGGATTCCAAGCTCCTCGGAGAGCTCCCTGGCCAGGGCCTGGGCAGGGGTCTCTCCCGGCTCAACCATCCCCCCGGGGAACTCCCACAGCCCGCCCCGGACGTCCCCAGGACGGCGGCGTGCAAGCAGCACCAGACCGTCCCGGACGACAAAACCCGCAGTGACCTCAAGGGGCTCCTTGTCCGTCATTCCCAGCGGAAAAACCGTAGGGCAATGGCCGCCGTGACCACAAGCCAACCGCCCAACACCGCTAGGTCCACCCACAGGGGAACCAAAGGCGTGGCGTCCACCATCACCTGCCTCAAGGCGTCCCCGAGGTAGGTCAAGGGCAGGGCGTATATCACCGGCTTCAGCACCCCGGGCATCCAGTCCACCGGCCAGAAGATGCCCGATAGAAACATCATGGGGAAGTTCAGGGTCTGGAGGATGGCGTTCCCGGCCTCCGTCGAGCGGACGAAGGAGGCGACCATGTACCCGAGGGAGATAAAGGTCAAAGCCCCAAGCAAAACCACCCCCGCTATGAGGATCGGTTCCCCCACTAGGGCCACCTTAAACACCGTGACCCCAACGGCCAGGATGAGCGCGGCCTGCACCAGCGATACGAGGAGCCTCTGGGAGATCATGGATAAAGCGAAGGTGAAACGGCTCAGGGGCGTGGCCCAGAAGCGGCGCAGTATCTTCTGCTCCCGCCAGGCGATGAGCGTGCTCGCCACCTCTAGGAGCCCGAGATGCATCAGGGCCATGGCCACGATCCCCGGGACCATGTAGTCGATGGTGCGGAACTTGCGTACCTGGATTGGCTCCGCCTTGAGCTCAAAAAGCCTCTCCTTCCCGGTGATGAACTCCTCCGAGCGGGAGAGGAACTCCTGGACCACCGCGAGGAGGACACGATAGGTAGTGGCGCGCGAGGCGTCGTAACAGAGCGTGAACTCCACCTTCTCCTCCCTCCCCAGCTTCTCCGCGATCCCCTCCGGGAAGATGAGGACCCCATCCCTCTTCCTCTCCCTCAACGCGGCGAGCTCCTCTTCTAAGGACCCCCGGTGGACCTCCTCGATCACGGGGATTTGCGACAGCCCCTGGATCATCCCCTGGACCGCGGGATCCTCCCCTTCGATCACCACCCCGATCCGGAGCTTCATCGGGGCCTCATCCCCCCCGAAGACGAAGCCGAAAAGGAGCATGAAGAACACGGGGAAGATGAACATCCAGAAAAGAACCACCCGCTCCCGGAAGAAGTTCTTGAACTCCGCCGCCAAAAGCGCGCCGAAGGCCCTCATTCCCGGATCCTCCTTCCCGTGAGGATGAGGTAGACGTCCTCCAGCGAGACCCTGCGCATGACGAGGTCCTCGAGGACCAGCTTCCCTTCGCTCGACAAAAGCGAGACCGCCCTGATGGTCTCCACGGGGGAAGTGGAATAAAGCACCACGGTATCCTCCTCCCGCACCGCCCTCTTCACGCCGGGGAGTCCGCGGAGATCTACCCCGTCGGATCCGGATCCCAAGTGGATCTCGATGGGGGTTCCCTCGGATTGCTTCGCGATAAGCTCCTTGGGGCTCCCCAAGGCGATGATCTGGCCGTGGTCGAGGATGAGGACGCGGTCGCAGAGGTGTTCGGCCTCCTCCATGTAGTGGGTGGTGATAAGGACCGTCTTCCCGCGGCCCTTCAGCGAAGTGATCAGGTCCCACAGGGAGCGGCGTGCCTGGGGATCAAGGCCCGCAGTGGGCTCATCCAGGATGAGCACCTCGGGGTCGTTCACCAACGCCATGGCGAGGGCCAGGCGTTGCCTTTGCCCCCCGGAGAGGGTCTTTACCTGGGAGCGGCGCTTCTCCCGCAACGCTACAAGCTCCAGGAGTTCCCCCACCGGGAGGGACCTGGGGTAAAAGGAGGCGAAGAGCCTCAGAGTCTCCTCCACCGTCAGGCGCGGGAGGAAAGCGGTCCCCTGTAGTTGGATCCCAAGGCGCGCCTTGAGCGCGTGGTTGTTGGGATGGGCCCGCATCCCCAGGACCTTGATTTCCCCGGAGTCGGGGATCCTCAGGCCCTCGATGCACTCCACGGTGGTCGTCTTGCCGGCGCCGTTGGGCCCAAGAAGCCCAAACACCTCCCCCTT